>NZ_JBCNBW010000066.1:0-2106 GCF_050478865.1 Aeribacillus pallidus
TTTCCGAAAAGAATACGTTTGTCAAACGATATCAACGAACATCGATTGAATGGAATCAGGCCGTGTCCGTATGCGCTATTAAGTCCTTCAAGCCCTTCTTATCAAAGTGAGAACGGCCAATTTTAAGGAAGTGGCGAAAGAGCTTGGATTGGGACACTCAACGGTGATTCGATGGTTTGACCGTTATTATACTTATGAGAACCACTCATTACCACAAATTTTAGCCATTGATGAGTTTAATGGGACAACCAAAAAAGGAAAATATCAATGTATCATCGGAGACCCTCGAGGCTTCAAGGTATTTGATGTGATTCAAGACCGTAAGTTGTCCACGTTAAAAGATTATTTTCGTTCTTTACCGACTCATCGTGTTCAAATGGTGGTCATGGATATGTGGCAGCCGTACAAAATTTTGGCTCAACAACTCTTTCAAAATCCAACTGCTACTTCTGCCTTCGCAGTCTCGGGACTTTCACCATATAGATTACACCCATGCCGGACGCACAACAAAAAACTCGCTAAGCAAATGCTTAGCGAGTTACCGATGACCCGTACGGGATTCGAACCCGTGTTACCGCCGTGAAAGGGCGGTGTCTTAACCACTTGACCAACGGGCCATTTACTGGTGGAGAAGGCGGGATTTGAACCCGCGCGCCGGAAAAACCCGACCTAACGGTTTAGCAAACCGTCCTCTTCAGCCACTTGAGTACTTCTCCACTGGCTCCGCAGGCAGGATTCGAACCTGCGACCGTTCGGTTAACAGCCGAATGCTCTACCACTGAGCTACTGCGGAATGGTGGGCCTGAGTGGACTTGAACCACCGACCTCACGCTTATCAGGCGTGCGCTCTAACCAGCTGAGCTACAGGCCCATTCTGGAGCGGGTGATGGGAATCGAACCCACGACATCAGCTTGGAAGGCTGAGGTTTTACCACTAAACTACACCCGCATCATTATGGGGCGACTAGTGGGAATCGAACCCACGAATGTCGGAGCCACAATCCGATGCGTTAACCACTTCGCCATAGCCGCCATAGAATGTATAATCTTTGATGCTTGGCTACTGATGGTGGCTCGGGACGGAATCGAACCGCCGACACAAGGATTTTCAGTCCTTTGCTCTACCGACTGAGCTACCGAGCCGTTTTGTTTATTTTTTTATTAAATTGTTAGATATTTTATTAGTCCTTTGTCCCGCTCTTAGTAAGCTTAATCAAGTAGAAGTTTGAGCGGTACAACTCGTAGTTTTTCCAGAGAAGCTTTGCTCGTTGTTCCACCGACTGATTACGGAGCCGTTAAATAATGGCGGTCCCGACGGGAATCGAACCCGCGATCTCCTGCGTGACAGGCAGGCATGTTAACCGCTACACCACGGGACCCTTAATTGCGGGGGCAGGATTTGAACCTGCGACCTTCGGGTTATGAGCCCGACGAGCTACCAGACTGCTCCACCCCGCGACGATAAAAAAATTACTGAATTTGTTTCATGCCCGATGTGTCTATTAACCGTCCCGCTCTCGGTTAGTTGATTCAAGTAGCTGCTCGAGCGGTACGCTGTTGTTTTTTCGAGGAAGTGGATTCGAGCGTGCTCCACCCCGCGACGATACAAAATTATTGAATTATGGCGGAGGAGGAGGGATTCGAACCCCCGCGCGGTTTGACCCGCCTCTCGGTTTTCAAGACCGACCCCTTCAGCCAGACTTGGGTACTCCTCCGTATTTATTTAACTGGTGGACCTTGTAGGACTCGAACCTACGACCGGACGGTTATGAGCCGTCTGCTCTAACCAGCTGAGCTAAAGGTCCTTATGGTGGCGGCGGAGGGGATCGAACCCCCGACCTCACGGGTATGAACCGTACGCTCTAGCCAGCTGAGCTACGCCGCCAGTTTATCCATTTATGTTATGGTGGAGCCTAGCGGGATCGAACCGCTGACCTCCTGCGTGCAAAGCAGGCGCTCTCCCAGCTGAGCTAAGGCCCCAATTTAATTTAATTAATTTAATTCAAGAGTCGGGAAGACAGGATTCGAACCTGCGACCCCATGGTCCCAAACCATGTGCTCTACCAAGCTGAGCTACTTCCCGGTAACTGGCGCGCCCGAGAGGAT
>NZ_JBCNBW010000067.1:0-23543 GCF_050478865.1 Aeribacillus pallidus
TTGCACTTTCGCACATTCGGCCTGCACTTTCAGCATCTCGGCTTGCACTTTCATGCATTCGGCTTGCACTTTCAGCATCTTGGCTTGCACTTTCGGCATCTTGGCTTGCACTTTCGCTATCTTTTTTCCAGTAGCAGTTTCTATCTATAAAAAAAGGAGAGATTCACGATATGTCCGTTGATTGGAAAAGTATCGAACACCAAATATACACCTTGTGTATGGTGCAGCATGAAGATAAAGTGTTATTAATTAAACGGCCTGATCGGTTAGGATACCCAGGATATGTGGCCCCTGGTGGTAAAGTCGAATTTCCAGAAAGCATCGTGGAAGGTGCCGTAAGAGAAGTAAAAGAAGAAACGGGCCTCACCGTAACGAATTTAATTTTTAAAGGAATAGACGAATATGTGAATCCGAAAGAAAAAGTGCGATACATGGTCTTTAACTACTGGACCGATACGTTTGAAGGCGAGCTGCTGGAACACCCACCGGAAGGCGAACTTGTCTGGGTCTCGATCGACAAAGCAGTAAATTTACCGATGCAAGACTGGTTCCGCGTAAAGTTCCATTTGATTCTTGAACCCGGTACATTTGAGATTCACCGCGAGTGGGACCAAGATTTAAATAAACAAGTGTCCATGAAAATTACCCGTACATAAATAACGCAACCAAATTCTGAACGAATTTGGTTGCGAACATTGTTCCTATAATTTCACCACGATAAAATATGTGGTTCGATATGATCAATTCCCCAATGCTGTAAGAATTTCATAATTTTCATTTTGTATTCATCAGGTGGGGAAATACCAATAAAATAGTCCATAATTATTCCTCCCTTTCTTTCACCCACTTCTCAATTGCCACCATCACTTCCTTCAACCAGTCGATAGATTGTAAAACACTTGTATCCGTTCCTAAACTATGGTCCGCCCCTTTCATAATCACTGCTTCCGGGAACTGTTCCATTCGTTCGGCATGAAAATACGGATCGTTATCACCAATGATATATAAACTCTGATGTATTCCTTTTAGCATGCCATCGTACACGAGATCATTGGTGACGAGTGGGGTAAGCCAAATAAACGAAGCATTTGCAAACCGCTCTCCGTTCACAAACATTGGTAACACAACTGTCCCCATCGATTTTGCGATAAAGTAAAACTGTTCGTACGTGTGTTCATGTAACACTTCGTCAATAACCGCGAGTACATCTTGCTGAAATTCCTCAAGATTTGGAGATTTCTCGTACGAATAATTCACATGGAGCACATCGTACCCGTTTTGAACCATGATTCCTGTCGCATAGTATAACAATGGTCCTTGCGTCGTATAGCCGGCCCCAGGGAGCATCACTGCCAAACGATTCGTCTCAGCCGGCCGCCGAATCAACGTATACGGAATCTCTCGGTTATTTCTGTGCACATGCCCTTTTTTCATCGACCTCATCTCAAGACCTCCATTAACTAAATAGGAAAGTTTTGTAAAGACATCTATTCTTTTTTCTACTCAAAATCTATTTTTCCTTCTTTTTGATAAGCCTCCTCCCGTGCGCTTCCCCCACGCATCGGCTATACTTAGCTTGAGGTGATTTTGGATGAAAATGTATATCGTTGCAGGAGATACGCAGGAACAAGGACTACTCCTTCAAAACGAGAATGAAACAAAACTTATCATCGAATCGGACACGGAAAAAGAGTTACCACAAGCGAAAGCATATGAAGTGCTGGATGCGGTTGGTTCGTTAGGTGGTGGATTTGTCGTGTGCAACAATATCCCAGTGACAGAAGAAGGTCGGCCAGTATTTGAACAACGCTTTCAGCAGCGAGCTCGCTTAATTGAGCAGGAACCTGGATTTCAAGCGATTCGGGTGTTACGGCCATTATCCGACGACACGTACGTCATTATGACCGTGTGGGAAAACGAGGACGCTTTTAAACAATGGCAACAATCAAAAGCGTTCGAAAAAGCACATAAAAAACGCCGCACAAGTGAAGGCGTCGATCAGCAAAAAACTATTTTCCCACAGCCATCGTTTGTCACGACCTATGAAATAAAACAGTAAAATCGAAAAAATGACGTGAGAATGGACATCTACTTTGGCACGTCACAAGGAGAATACGAATGGGCTATATCATGGATTTGCGAAAATTGGTCGGAAGTCGTCCTTTGATCATGGTAGGAGCAAATGTTATTCTTCTAGATTCCCATCATCGACTATTATTGCAACTAAGAAAAGACAACAACTGCTGGGGACTTCCAGGTGGGGCTTTAGAGTTAGGAGAGACGTTAGAAGAGTCCGCCAAAAGAGAATTATTTGAAGAAACCGGATTCATTGCGAACAAATTATCATTGTTCCACATTTTTTCAGGAAAAGAATTTTATTATCAATATCCACATGGGGATGAAGTGTATAATGTGATCGCCACTTATATTTGTACCGATTATAAGGGAAATATAAGGATCAATGAAGATGAGGTGCAGGATGTAAAATTTTTTCATCCAAGCGAACTTCCAGTCAACATTAGTCCACCTGAATTTCCGATACTAAAACAATTGATTCATGAATATGACACAAAGTAAAAAGGAGCAATAGCTGCTCCCTTTTTCATTGGATTTAATGATTTACCGACGTTGCTTTTTCAATGATTGGCAACGTAAAAATTAACGTCGTTCCTTTGTCTGAATGAATGTGCATCTCCCCATCTAAAAATCGCAGGCGTTCTTGAATTCCGTTTAAGCCATTGCCAGTCCACGACTTCCTTGAAAAACCGATGCCGTTATCCGATACTTGAACTTGCACGCTTCCTTTCTCCAACCGCAACGTTAATTCACAAACAGTGGCCCTACTATGCTTGACGACATTCGTGACTGCTTCTTTAATACATAAGCTGAGTACGTTTTGGTGTAACTTTGGAATGAAATCGACTGTATCTACATCCACTGTAAACGATATCCCAGCGATTTTTAGCATCTGTTTGGCTTCCGCTATCGCTTCGTCTACTGTTGTCACCTTCATGTTTGAAATAATTTCTCGGACTTGCTGCAACGCCCTTCTTGATGTTTGCTCAATTTCCTTTATCTCTTCTTTTGCCCGCTTGGGATCTTTTTCAATGAATCTCTCAATCAATTGACTTTTTAACGTAATGAACGAAAACGAATGTCCGAGCGTATCATGCAAATCACGCGCAATGCGATGCCGTTCCTGTTGTTTCACGAGCTCTTCGATTTTTTCGTTCGCGGCTTTGAGTTGCTCTTCTTTTTCATTCAACGACTTAAAGGCAACGGGCATAACCAGCATAACCACGAGATACAAAATGTAGTTTTTAATAAAAGTAAAACCGTTCGTCATAAAGTCATACCCAACAATGAAAAACACAACCGCAACAAACACACCGTACCATGTAAAAAATTTTCTTCCTCTGTACCACGCAATAAAAAAAGGTGGGAAAAATCCCATCATGATAAACTCTGAAGCGTAGAACAACCCGAAAAAAAGAATAATTCCTAGCATACATCCTAACCAATAAGGAAAATAGCGACCTCCCCAATACACTTGCCTGTAAGCAATAACAAAAAGGAGAAGTAAGAAAAGTCCTACTCCCTTATAAAACGGAGGCACATGAAAGAGTCCGTAAGTCGGCAATATTAAATAAAGCAGCCACATCAGCGGAATAAGACCGAACCGCTCGGGAAAAAGTCGAAACGAAAATTTCCTCATCGGCATCACTTCCAATCATTGATAGTTATTTTGATCGTACCAAGGTCTTTCTTTTTGACGAAAAGCTAAAAGCTGACCAAGCAATACAAATACAAAAATAAAGATGGCGACAATAAATAAGCTATTCATTCCATTACTCCTCTTTGGACTTAGCTTTACCAACTTTTATGTTCCTTTTTTCTAGTTTTTTTAGGAGGTCATCGTAATTCGTATCACAATGAACGTCCGGGTCTCCAACCGAAAACGTTTCTCTCGTCAACATGGTTTCACCTTCTTTTTCATAGCTTCCTAAAGCGTGAAAACCGATCATGTCTTGTGGGATATCTTGAACCTTCTTTCCATTTTCATCGACATAGTAAAATTCAGACTTATACCACCCTGAATGCTTTTTCCCTTCCCAACCGAAATCTTCAGGAGAGGATGTCAGCAGTATTCCATCCTCGTCAAATTCGTACAAAATCGTGAAGTGTTTAATCTCTAATGGAGGAGCATCTTCCACATGGTAGACGATATACACACAGCCTCTAAATCCTTCGGGAAACGCGTAGGCTCGATCGTAAGGAATCGGTTGACTCCAAATATAATAGATTACTATACCTAAAATAACCGAAATGAAGATCATCCGGCCTTTTTTCATCAAATCCTCCCCTTTTGGCCCTGAACGTTGCCTCGTTACAGGACACTTTTTTCCGTTATGAACACCTATTTACAACTCCAATATGCCTCGATGATGCGAACAAATTTTAAGCCTTCAATACATTTTTAAACACGTTCCGGACGATTGCTCTATTTATATTGATGTTCCCTTTACTAAGCTACTCCTTTTCATATATTCAATATTTTACCATATTCATACAAAAAAGAACCGCCCGAAAAAGGCAAAATCCCTTTCGGACGGTTCCTTTCAACCATTACCCTTGTTTTACTTCTTCCGGTACTTCTAGGCCAAGACCTTCGGCAACGCGCGTACCGTATTCAGGGTCTGCTTTGTAGAAATGAGCGATTTGACGGAGTTTAATTTCTTCTAGTTCGACCGGCTTCATTGAGTTCACGATATTTTCTACAAGTCTTGTTCGTTCTTCTTCACTCATGAGTCGGTATAAATCACCGGCTTGTGTGTAATGGTCATCATGATCGTATGGAGCATTTTCGGCAACACCCGACACCGGGTACGGCGCTTGTTTTGCTTCCGGTACTTCTTTCGGTCCGCCGAAGCTGTTCGGTTCGTAATAGACAGATCGTCCGCCGTTATCATCGTGGCGCATAAATCCGTCGCGTTGATAGTTGTTTACATCCACTCGCGGACGATTGATTGGTAACGAGTTGTAGTTCGCGCCAATTCGATAACGGTGCGCATCATGATACGCAAACAAACGTCCTTGCAACATTTTATCTGGGGACACATCGACGCCCGGAACGAGGTTACCAGGTGAAAAGGCCGCTTGTTCCACCTCGGCAAAATAGTTTTCCGGATTGCGATTCAATACAAGTTTTCCAACTTCTATAAGCGGATAGTCTTTATGGGACCACACTTTCGTTACATCAAACGGATCCCAACGATACGTGTTCGCCTCTTCTAAAGGCATAATTTGCACATATAATGTCCATGAAGGATAATCTCCCTTTTCAATGGCATTAAATAAATCTTCCGTATGGTAATCAGGGTTCTCACCAGCGAGTTTCAATGCGGTTTTGTTATCTAAGTTTTTCACGCCTTGATCCGTTTTGAAATGATATTTAATCCAAACACTATCTCCGTCTGCGTTGGTCCATTTAAACGTGTGACTACCATAGCCGTTCATATGGCGGTAGGTGGCTGGAATTCCGCGGTCACCCATTAAGTAAGTGACTTGATGCAATGATTCAGGAGATAAGGACCAGAAATCCCATACCGCTGTTGGATTTTTTAAATGGGTACGAGGGTCGCGTTTTTGCGTATGGATAAAATCAGGGAACTTGATCGCATCGCGTATAAAGAAAATCGGAGTGTTGTTACCAACAATATCGTAGTTTCCTTCTTCTGTGTAAAACTTTACTGCAAATCCACGTGGGTCACGAACGGTATCCGCTGAACCAAGCTCGCCCGCAACGGTTGAAAAGCGAACGAAGACGGGTGTCCGTTTGCCAACCCCATTAAACACTTTCGCTTTCGTATATTTGGACATATCGTTTGTGACTTCAAAATAACCGTGTGCTCCTGCTCCTTTCGCATGCACGACACGCTCCGGCACCCGCTCCCGGTTAAAATGGGCTAATTTTTCGAGAAGATGCACATCTTGAATCAACGTTGGACCACGATCGCCTGCTGTTATGGAGTTTTGATTATCGCCTACTGGAGCTCCCCAACTTGTCGTCAGTTTTTTGTTCTTTGCCATAAAAGGATCACCTCTGGAAAAAAATAGTTTAATAACTATATAGACAAATAATAACACATACAAAATAAAAATCAATACTAAATTATATTTATTTTAATGTAATATTTATTATTCATTATATCCTATTAAACTAAAATGCAAAAAATGACAGACACTTTAAATAATTGTGGAATAAATTAACCATAAATAAGTTGAATAAAGGAGTGAACCAATCATTGGATTTTTTCTTTTACATGACAGTAATTATCGGTTTAAGTCTTATTTACTATGGATACGAAAGTAAGAAAAAGTACGAGCTGAAAATGAAAGAAGTGGAGTTGGAAGAAAAGAAAATAGAATTAGAGATGAAAAAACTAGACCATCAGTCGAAAATTCAAGATCCTGCAGAAAAAGCTTGAGGAACGTGCCTCAAGCTTTTGTGTTTACTCTGTAATGCGATTGATGCTCGATTTTTTATTCTTTTCCCTTTCACACCAAAAGCGTAAATATCGATAAACAACGCTTTTGGTTTAATGTTTCCCATTCGTCTTTGTATGAGTAAAATATTAACTGTTATAAATGGAAAATTCATAAAGACATGTAAATGAAGCTTATCAAAAATTTATTACATCCAATATCAATTTGTTGAAGTTCGTACCATCCTTAAATGTGAACCTTTGTTATACAAAAAAAAGACTGGTTCATGCTCAGTTCGTTCCTTTCAATGCACAAACCCATTTAGAAAGTTATTATGTAACTATTATGTTATTATTGAAAAGATGTAGCTATTTCAATAATATCAAAATAAGTTTTTATACAACATCAAACAATGGAGGAAAAATGTTACAGAAGTTCACCAAGCGCAAAGTTATGTATCTCTTTCTGTTTTTGCTTCTTTTTGTTTATATCAATAATAGCAATTTCTTCGCTGCAAAACGAACCGGAGACCCTCTCCTTCTCGCTCATCGCGGGCTTGCTCAAACATTTAGTATGGAAGGGATCACAGGTGAAACCTGTACAGCCGAGCGAATCTACCCACCGGAACATCCTTACTTAGAAAATACCATTCCTTCAATGGAAGCTGCCTTCGCTATAGGGGCTGATATCGTTGAATTTGACATACACCCAACGAAGGATGGACAATTCGCTGTGTTTCATGATTGGACCCTTGATTGCCGTACAAATGGAAAAGGAGTTACAAGGGATCATACGATGGCAGAATTAAAGTCATTGGATATCGGCTATGGGTATACGGCTGATAACGGAAAAACGTTCCCTTTTCGCGGAAAAGGAATAGGGCTCATGCCGTCGCTTGATGAAGTTTTGACTCATTTTCCGGATCGTTCGTTTTTGATTCACATCAAAAGCAACGATCCACAAGAAGGCGTACAGCTAGCTCAATATCTGTCGAAATTCCCTAAAAACCGCCTTGACCAATTAACGGTATATGGTGGGGATAAACCCATTGATTCACTAAAAAAACATCTCCCCAACCTCCGAGTGATGTCAAAGGCTACAATGAAGAGTTGCATGGTTCCTTATATAGCTGTAGGTTGGACAGGATATGTACCATCTTCATGCGAGAATACACTATTGCTTATTCCAGAGAAAATAGCTCCTTGGTTATGGGGATGGCCGAATAAGTTTTTAAATCGAATGGAGAATGTCGGGACTCACGTTATTGTTGTAGCAGGTAATGGAGGATGGACAGAAGGTTTTGATACAGTTGAGGATATGAAACGACTACCTTCTAACTATACAGGTGGCATATGGACGAATCGGATTGATCGAATCGCTCCGTTGTTTCAGAGACAAGAATAATAATAGATTAAATTGTTTTGTTTATTGTATCACTACATACGCTATCGATTTAGTCTCAACCACCAGCTCTTACCAACAAACATAACCGTCGATGACACTAGTCTCAAATAGTTACACTAAAAGGAGAGAAAAAGATGAAAGCTCCTTCTCTCGTTGCAAGCCAACTGCTTTTTCTAGCTTCTGTTGCCGGTGGATTAGCTTTAAACGCAGTTATCCCCTATTCCATGATCATCGGCCTTGGTTTAGGTATTTTCATTTTACTAAGCTCGTTCATCTTAGCAAAAAGAAAGACAAAACAATAACCCGCCATCACCGTTGTCACATTACGGTGATGGTGGGTTCCAATGCGTTCTCCCATGTACTACTGGTTCTTTAGTTCCGGCAAATTCACCCAAATAACCGCTCCCTGCGGATGTTCATACGGAATAGGTTCATCGTATAAGACGGGATTTTGTAATACCCAAGCATAAATGTTTTTATAACGAGGATTCAAACATTCCTTCTTCGGAATACAATGATACCGTTCGCCTTCTTGATATTCTTCTAGCGAGAGTTTCTTCCAATCTACTAACTCCACCGTGCCGTACACTTTGCCCGAGCCACTTTTAATTAAGGCAATTGTTCCTCTGATTTTCGTATTGGAGCCACGGATTTCCCAAGTCTTCTTTCCTTGAAAAATATAATCGATCCAAGGGGATTTGATGATTAATCCTTTCATTTCACCACCTCCATTCATTCCCATCCTACCATATTATGTATAAAAACTACGCCCACCTTTTTAATGTCCTCATCTCTTTTTGATAAAATAAAGAGGAACTTCAGATGAAGGAGACAAAACAATGAAAAAAACCGTACGAGTTGTTGGAGCCGTCATCATGAATGAACAAAACAAAATCTTATGCGCGCTTCGTTCACCCGACATGTCGCTTCCGAACCTATGGGAGTTTCCAGGAGGCAAAATTGAAGAAGGCGAAGCACCAGAAGAAACATTAGTCCGTGAAATTAAAGAAGAGCTTGGCTGCACCATCCAAGTACACGAAAAAGTTGAAGAAGTGCATTACGAATACCCATCCGTTATCGTCAACCTGCTCACGTATAAAGCCAAAATCATCCATGGTGCACCAACAGCCAAAGAGCATGCTGAATTAAAATGGGTACCCCTTCAAGAGCTACACACTCTCAAATGGGCACCCGCGGATGTTCCGACGGTGGAGGCGTTGTTAACAGGTTATACTAGTCATTAATAGTTTAATATTCCTACGTAGGTAAATTATTGTATTTTGTATCGTGTTTACAAGTTAGAGAATCCCCATCACAAAGACTGTCTGTCCTTTAAATACTATTTGTAAAAACTCTGGACTTGCAAAGATTAGAAGAAACAAACATTGTGGATAAGCCTTTTGAACAGGTCAAAAAGAGTTACCATGAAAATGGTAGCTCTTTTACATACTTAGCTTGGGCATCCATACAGATTGTCATAAAAAAATTACGCTGACAAATGTATTACATGTTTTCGTCGATAAACGACCTTGGATAATAAAACACTACATTCATAAAGAAACAGTAGTGGGAGAATAACTAAAATGTCTGACAGAAAATCCGGGGGAGTGATTAAAACCGCAGTTAAAACTAATACAAAATAAGCATACTTCCTAATTTGTTGTAATCGGTAAGGATTCAACACCCCAAGACTTGTCAGGAACATGATAATCACCGGAAGTTCGAATAAAAATCCGAATGGAAGAGTCATATGAATCATAAATCGAAAATATTTTTCCGTTGTGAAAAAGGTCATGAACATATCTTCTGACAATGAGAGAAGGAAATTAAAAACGATTGGAAAAATGACAAAATAACCGAAGCATATTCCTAATATAAAAAGGATAAATAAAGCTGGAATGTAAGCCAAAGTAATTCTTCGCTCATGTTCTTTTAATGCCGGACGAACGAAGAGCCAAATTTGATGTGCGGCGATTGGTATCGTTCCTGCAATGGCAATAACGCCGGCTAGCATCAAATAGACCCATAAAATGTCACTTGGTCCTAAAATGGCCAGCTTCACCGGTAAGTCATGAACGAGCCAGTTATAAATCGTTGGTACATATATAAAGGAAATAATTAACAACAGTATAAAAGAACCAAGTGTAATGATGAGACGTTTACGCAATTCTTCTAAATGACCGATAAGGTCCATATCACGATTTTCCATTGTTTGCCCCCTTTATTAAAAGACTCTACCCTGAAATAACTGTGGATAACTTTTGCTGTTATTTCATTTATCGATGTGCCAATTTTTATTAGTATGGTTGTCTGTTAAGCGATACTGTTGATATTTATACATTCGTTGCAAGCGGACGCTTTCCGCAGGCAAGGTGCAAGCCGCTTCCCTCGCTACGCTCAAGTATGGGTCCTGCCTGGCTTCTTGTTCCAGCTGGAGTCGCCGCCGTGTGAATAACTTGCTAAAAATCAACAATGACATATAACATAGCCTATTAAAAAAAGATGCAAGCATGAACGAGCTACTTACATCTTCCTGAGTTCGTTTTAACTAAATGGTTTTTCCCTCTTTATTATTCGACTGCCCTTTGTTCAGCTCCTCATCGGACACTAATTCTCTTGTCGATTTTTTAAATTCTCTTAGTGTTGTACCAAATGCACGTCCAATTTCCGGCAATTTTGATGGACCGAAAATGATTAAGGCAATGATCAGAACAAGTATTAAACCCGGAACGCCGATGTTTTGTAACATTCAAAATAACCCTCCTACTTATATAGTGTTTATCTTTCTTAACGAATTTTTGTACAAACAAAAATCATCTTG
Organism: Aeribacillus pallidus; assembly: GCF_050478865.1. Classification (NCBI taxonomy): domain Bacteria; kingdom Bacillati; phylum Bacillota; class Bacilli; order Caryophanales; family Bacillaceae; genus Aeribacillus; species Aeribacillus pallidus. The sequence continues at coordinate 10,712 of NZ_JBCNBW010000067.1, forward strand.
AGTAAATAAAGAGCTAAAGTGTAAACGAGATAACCCGTTTACACTTTTCTTCTGACAAAGAAGATGAACTTTCTTGATTTTGGTTAAAAGTTAATTATTTATTGAAACTTCCACCTTGTACAGCTACTAAACAAGAACGGCCAAAATCATATCCAGGATATGGATTCCATGTTTCCGGATGCTGCACATCTAAGAATAAAGTACGCTCATCAGGTGTTAACCATGGACCAGTTACTTCGCATCCTATTGGACCTGATGCAAACTGGAACGGTTCTCCGTAGTTTTTACCATCGGTTGGAATCATGAAAACTCCGCAGTTTTTATATGCTGCATACACGTTATCCTCCGTAGCATGGAAATCTTCTACGACCCAAAGGTTTCCTTTACTATCAAAATGAAGATTGTCAGGACAAGTGATACCGCTTTGACGTCCACCAGCTACAAATACTTCAAAAGTAAACTTATCGCTTCCATGATCACCGTCAGCAGGTATAAAACGGATAATTTGACCATGGAAGTTTCCGTGCTTCGAATTGTTTGTTAAGGATAAAAATACAGTTCCGTCATGAGGATGGATTTCTACATCTTCTGGACGATCTAAAGGTGTGGCGTTCACCGCACGTCCTGCCTCACGTGCATTCGTTAACACGTCAGCTTGGCTAGTAAAGAATTTTTTGCCGTCTTTTTCGTAATTTTGCAAATCTGCATTTGTTTCATAGTCAAGTGGAATCCATCTTTGTTTTCCAAGGTCTGCTACATATAATGTTCCGCTTTCTAAAATATCAAAATTTTCCTCACGGTTATTTGGGTTATATTTCTTCTTGCTAATAAATTTATAGAAAAATTCATCGCGTTTATCATCACCCATATAAACAACCACTCTGCCGTCTTTTGTTAATCCCATTGCTGTATTTTCATGTGCAAAACGTCCTAATGCAGTATGCTTTCGAATAGGTGCATCTGGATTAAACGGGTCAACTTCAACTACCCAGCCATAATGTTCGTCTATGAAATTAGGCCACCCATAATCATCACCATAATATGTATTCTCTTCACAGGACAGAGCTGTATTCCAAAGAGTTTTTCCACCGCTGCAGTTTCCAAGTGTTCCAATTACTTTTGTTGCCCCTTTTACCGCTTTACTTCCGCTAGCTGGACCGGTTAAAGTAATAACGGTATTCCCATCTACACGACGGTTATATTTATCATCTTTCACCAATTTCCATTCGCCTTTTTCTTTCTTTACACGAATAACAGAGCCGCCAACTGCCTCTTTTTCCATCTTTAATAGTTCAGGATAGTTTGAAAGATTGGATTTACTAAATGTACTTGGGTCAATTCCTAGTATTTTCATATAGTTTTCGGGTTCAGGGAATTCATGGTTCACCCAGATTAATCCTTCTTCTGAATTGTTGCCGCCTTCTAAGCAATCGATTGGAAAATATACAGTAAGATCGGCTGAATCACCAAATATTTCGCCTTTTGAGTTAATGACATCACCATAAGATGCAATAATGTTGTATCTGTATCCTTTCGGTAGAACTAAATCATTTTCCCATGTACGATGAATAGGTTTAAAAGGTGCTGTAAGTGGCTTACCTTTTCCTTCAGGTTGACCATTCATTAAATGGTTGGCTGTTATGGCACTCGCTTTATTTGTTATTGTTTCAATCCCAGATGATGCTGCAACTAACGCCGCGGTACTACTTCCTACATATTTTAAGAATAAACGACGATCCATCCACGTATCACTCCTTTATCGTGTTTAGTCGGTGTACATCTTTGATTTTATTCTTCTGAACAAAGAATTTTAATTAATCAAATGTAAATTTTTGTTAAATAAGTATAAAACTTTTACATGTTAGTAAACTGTGTTACACAATGGAATCCACCATAAATATTGAATTTTTTTTGTAAATCTTTTTTAGAGATTGTATATATGTTTTACCGATTCTGATGCGAAAAACATTCACTAAAAACATTGAATAATTTAACCTGTTGACAGAGATTAAACAGTCAATCCAAATCACTTCTATATAAAAAAGGTCTTATCGAATCTTCGATAAGACCTTTTGCTTACTGTTAACCTGTTATTCACCTTTCCTTATTTCAAAAAACTTAAAAACTACCTTTCATTCAATTTGGTTATTTTACCTGAGGTAGTGGACGCTTTAACCACTCACTATAAAAAGTATCAATATCTGGCTCAAAATCTTTTATTATCGGATACCATGGTGTGACTGCTTCTACTTCCAGCTGAGTCGCACAATTCGGGCAATAGTATTCACGAATGACTTGCCACTCTGGATCTGGCGCAAGCATTTTCGGATATAGCTCCGTCATTTTTTCCTCGGTATCACGAACATATATGAGCGCATGAAGTTTCCAGTTATCACTTGCCTCGCAGAATTCATGTCCGCAGTCACACTTGACGATTCGTTTGCCGTCTGGCTTCTGAACGATGTAAAGGTGAAGTCCGGCCGGCAGCAAAATCGGATCGTCCCACGGAACCCTTTCCTGCAGGATGCTGATATACTTGTCAAACCGGTCAGCATCCTTAAAATTCGAAAGCATCTCTTTTAATTTGAAAAAATCAATCGTACCATCAATTAACTCTTCAATCGTCTTGCGATCGTATTGTGTCATGTTTTCACCCCATTCGTTATGATTTTTTCTGGTGATTTATTTTAGCGCCAAAAGTTGGTACCCCTAACTCGTCTTCTGATAAATACCATTCTTTCGGTAGATTCCAAAATTCTTTAAACTCATTTACAAATTTTTCACTTAAGGCAAAACTGCTCGCGTACATATGACGAACTTGCACAGCCGCTTCTTTGTTGATAATTTTTTGTCTTTCTTGTTCCATCCATTCTTTGACTGGAACTCCTCGCTTAAGACGCTCTTTTCTCATTTGTTTACGGCGTTTTTCTGTTGCTTTCTCATCGACGATATACTTCCCTTTTTCATTTTGACTGACAACAGCACCGTAAACGCTTTCGGCATAACGCGGAAGCAGATGCCCTTCATTTAAATCATCCTGAATCATGTTCGGTTTGCGCTCAAGCGGATCTCCAAATCCAGGACCCCCACGAAGGTAATTTAAATATAGATCGTAATTTTCAAAAATGGTTTCTGTCGTAATGGATTGCTTATCACGGATAATTTCTTTAGCTTCCATTAATTGGTCATAGGTTGGATTGTCTGGATCGGCATCTCCACCTGTTGGGATAGGGAGTCTCTTTTCAATCCGTTCTTTCAAGTTCGTACCATGTGCTTCAAAACGGTAGCCTGATGCTGCTGGATAACCGCCCATTAAGCCGCAGTCACTTGACATATAGCCATTCCCCATAAAGAACATCGTCCAGTCTTTCGCACCATATACCATTCGTAACGTTTCATAGCCGCTACCGCCACGGTATTTTCCGTACCCTGCTGTATTTGGTTTAATGCTTCGTCCTAAATAAAGGAGTGGTTCTGCAAGCTCCCAAATTTCCATATCTCCCATATCGCCTTCAGGGTTCCAAATCGCTGCAGCATGGCTAATACCGTCACGAACCGCACTTGCTCCGACCCCTTCAGCTGCTGATTCGAAGCTGTTGACCGCATGATTTTCGTTAAATTGGTTATACCCGCCTCCTTGCAGCCAGTTCGAAGTATTCGCATTACCTGCATTGACTTCTTCCAAATATCCGCGGGCAAAGTAGTTGCGGCTAAGCGCACGCCATAACGGACTCCACGCAGATACGAGGAAGTGCCATGCATAACTATGAGCGGTACGAATATCGTCTGGATTTAACCATGAACCATATGGTAAGTCAAATTGACTCGCAAAATAAGCTCCGTCATTCACCCGATCGTTCGGAATAAGCGTTTGCGACATCATCACCCAGATTCCGCTCGTAATCGAAACAGGCGTTGCGTTGTAACTGTGCCAGCCCCATCGATTGACGCCTTCGAAGTTGATTTGGAACTTGCCATCCTTATGAACCGTCAGTTCAGTTGGCGCATGCATAATGGTGTTCACACGTGCATATGGAGGGACATCAAGGTTTTTATATGGGACATCCACAAATGAAACTTGGCGGTATTTACCTGGAATCAACAGCGTTTTCACCTGATTGACAAAGCCGCGTCGTCCGTCCTCAATGACCTCACGAATAAAATGTTTATAAGTATCAACACCTTCTTCCTTGATAATATCAAGGACAAGATCCCGAATCATATGGCAGCCGGCAATGCGCGTCCGTTCGTCAAGCAGCCAGTACTTGGTTGTTCGGACAGAACGCTGGCTTTCAATGAGCCAATCTTTAAAGAGCGTATCGTTTTTACCGATTTTACGGCAGGCCACCTGATAACCATCATCATAACGGGTAACCGGGCCGACCGTCATACTTCCTGGTGCTGTTGCCCCAACATCGATAACGTGGGTAACCCCGCCAACCCAACCAATCAGCTCGCCCCCGTAAAAGATCGGGACAATGGTATGAACGTCACATGGGTGAACATTTCCGATTTGGCAATCATTGTTACAGAAGATATCTCCATCTTCAATTCCTGGATTCTCTTCGTAGTCATTGTTAATCATGTATTTAATCGCTGCGCCCATCGTACCAACGTGAATGATAATTCCAGTAGAAGTGACAATTGAATCTCCTTCAGGTGTATAGAGCGTAAAGCATAATTCTCCTTCCTGCTCAACAATCGGGGAAGCCGCTACTCTTTTAGCTGTTTCCCTCGCATGGACAACCCCTCCCCGCAATTTCGAAAAGATCTTTTCATAACGGATTGGGTCGGTTTCCTTTAATGGTAATGTTCTTAATCCTGCGTAATGCCCTGTTGCTCGGCTGATTTCATCAATTTCTTTGCGCATTTGTTTAACCGTTTTTCCGTCCCAACCAATCGTGTTACGGTTTTGTAAGGCTTTTTCAGTAATCGTCATGAAAAATAACCTCCTTTATCATTAAAGTTCTTTTAAGTGGAAAATGCGATGCTCATCAAGATACGTTTCAAAGCCAGGAGGAATCACAAAAGTAGTAGCTGGAGATTCTAGAATGGAAAAGGCACTGATTTTGTTGCCTGGCTTTAGTTTTTCCATTTCCCAAATGTTCGCTTTGATCCATTCGCCTTTCCAGTACACAAAGCGCTCACCAAGGTATGCTTCTTTCGGCGGAGTTTCACCTGATAATGGCTCCTGAGGAATTCTCGGTTTCGCTACTTCGACAATGCCCCTTACGATCGCACCTGTAATGCTGTAACCGAGTTCAGGTGATTTCGCTGCTTTGGCATAAACTCTCGTGTAAGTGTCTTCAAAAGCTTTCACCAGTGCCTCCCAGTCACTAACACTCGTAAACTTTTTAATCGGCGCTTCAATTTCAAGGTCGTTTAACTGACCTTGGTACTGCATGCGGAAATAAAGACGAAAATCTACATCTTCTCTGCGGAAGTTATTTTTCTCAAATTCTGCCGCCACTTTTTCCATTAGTTCATCCCAGGCGTCTTGCAATTCTTTACCGGCCTTCAGTTTACTGTCGTCTTGATCACCGTCGTTGACATTGATATCGAGCGTTTTATCGTAGCGGTATTCAAAGTCTGCCGCTCCGCAGCCAAAAGCAGAAAATCCAGCGGCCCACGCAGGTACAAGAACATCTTCAAATCCAAGACCTTTCGTATAGCCAGCCGTATGAAGCGGACCACCGCCTCCATAAGAGAAGCAGACATATTGGGATGGTGAATACCCTTTTCCAAGGATCATAGATTCAAGGTAATTGCGCAGTTGAGACTCAAGCAGGTCAATCACACCGTATGCGGCGTCTTCAACGGATAATCCAAGCGGATCGGCGATCTGTTTCTTAACCGCTTCATAAGCTCTCTCCGGATCTAGCTTGATCTCACCACCGAGGAAATTATCCGGGTTGATGAGTCCGAGGACGACATGGCAGTCGGTTACCGTTACCGTTTCGATACCGCCTTCCTTATAACACACGCCTACTCTTGACCCAGCGCTGTCCGGTCCTAGTGTCAATGACTTAAAGTTCGGATCGATTCGTACAAAGCTGCCAGCCCCCGCTCCAACTGTATCCATCGCAACAAGTGGTAATGACAGAACAAGTCGAGCCATATCCGGACTTGTATTAATACTTAAATCCCCCTGAGTAATAAGGGCCATATCAAAACTCGTCCCACCGATATCTGAACATGCAATATTGCGAATACCGAGGTGTTCACCAAGATATTTCGCACCAACTACTCCCCCAATTGGACCAGAAACGAGTGTTCTCGCCAGCTCATTTGCTCGCGTACTTATCGTTCCACCGTGGCTTGCCATTACCCGAAGGTCAAATTTAGCTCCATGCTCTCTAAGCATGTGATCAATTTTTGACAATGTCTCTCGTGACGGATCAGCGGCATAGGCTTCAATAATGGTTGTATTTGTGCGATGAGACTCTTTTCTGACAGGATAATAATCAACCGACGCAAACACCGGGACTTCTTTTCCGACTTTCTTCATGACTTCTTTCGCCATATCCCTAACTTTTCGCTCATGCTGAGGATACTTGTAAGAATGCAGCAAGCTAATAACAATTGCTTCTACATCTTGTTCTAGAAGATCTAATACGGCAGGTTCCACTTCATGTTCATAAAGCGGAATGACAACGTTTCCAAATAAGTCAACTCGTTCGGTGACTCCTCTTGTCAACTCTCTTGGTACAAGCGGAGGATCGTAACGATGAGTATTTAAGTGTAAACGGTCGGAATAGGAATAGCCGAGGTAAGCCTGAATCGCTCGTCCCATTCGATGGAAATCCTCCATCCCTTTATTCACGATTAAACCGACCCGGCGTCCTTTCCTTGAAACAAGACGATTGAGCATCGCCGTTCCCGAGTAGACACCTGCAAGGAGTTTTGGGAATTCTTCTTCTACTGTTGTGTTCCAGTAAGTCAGTGCATCTCTTGCAGAGTTGAGAAGACCAATCGATTCGTCTTCAGGTGTGGATTGGGCTTTCCCGACGACAAAGTCTCCATTGTCGTCAATAATGAAGGTATCGGTCATCGTCCCCCCTGCATCGATTGCAAGTATTTGTGCATTCCGAGTTGAAACTTTTACCATCCTTTTCTCTCCTTTCTTTACTCAGAAATTGATTTCGTTTACACTGTACTATTGTGCAAAATCCGTGCCAAAATTTTAAATATTCAAACAAATGGTTTTTCCAAAAATAAAAAATAGGTAATTGTAGCGAAATGCTACAACTGTCTCGCTACAAATTTTTTCATGCAACAATTCAGGTAATGTTCCATAAGTCGATTTCCTTTTACATTAGAAAATGTGTTAAAATATTCTTAAAATTTAGGTAAATAAAAGGGAGGGGGAAAGGCATGGGGAACATGAGGAATCCTTTTATATCGATCTTCTCGACGCATAATTTACCTGATAAAACAAAGGAATTAGAAAATTTATGGGAAATGTTTGTTACAAAAACGAGGGAAGATGACATAACAGGAAAAATACGAAAAAATGTTTTAGAATCTTGGAAGCGCTGTCAAGAAACCGGCGTTGATCCGAGGCAATTGCAAACAAAGATGGCCCTAACAGAATACGATTTAAAATATTTATTAAATGATTCTGAGTTATATCAGGTTGCAAAACCGGTCATCGATGATTTGTTTCATAAGATGAAAGGAACCGGTTATTTAGTCACGTTATCCGATGAAAGCGGTCGTATTATTTATTTAAAAGGCGAACCACATGTGTTGCGGGAAGCAGAAAAAATGAATTTCGCAGCTGGTATGGACTGGAGCGAAAAGACCGCAGGAACCAACGCGATTGGCACGAGTATTGTCACCAACAATCCCATTCAAATTTTCTCTGCAGAACACTTTTGTCAAGGATGCCATCCATGGACATGTTCTTCAGCTCCTATTACTCATCCCTTCACCCAAGAGATCATCGGTGCCATCGATTTTACAGGATTTTGGGGAAATGCCCAGCCTCATACTCTTGGTTTAGCTGTATCCATTGCCCAAGTGATTGAAAATCAGCTTGCACACGTCTATATGAAAGTAAATAACTACTTAACCGAGTATTTTTTTCAAGTCGTCCATAAGTGGAAAAACGATCATATTCTTGTACTGAACCATGCCTTTTTTGTTGTGAAAAGCAGTGAAAAATTAATAGAGAGTTTTAACCTCCAACATGTTGGAGATTTAAAAGAACATCCTGACTTTCATCCCTTAATCAACGAACTTGAAATGATGTCTAAATTCCCGAACCGAAACTACATTTCCAGCGAACTGATGATTCGAGATTTTAAAGTCTTTGCGATCGAGCGGATTCATTTTAAGGGTAATGTAGCTGGATATATGGTGGTGTTGAAAGACAACAAAAAAGTATCCCGTACCCCTTCTCCACTCATTCTCCAAGATGGACCGTGGCAGGATGTCATCGGAACGTCAGATGCATTCTTAAAAGCTTTATACAAATGTTATAAGGCGGCCCCTTCCAATGTTCCGATTCTTCTGTTGGGAGAAAGCGGTACAGGAAAAGAGAAAATAGCAAAAGCCATACATAAATCGAGTCAACGACGCGATGAACCTTTTTTGGCCATCAACTGTGGCGCCATACCAAAAGAACTGATTGGAAGCGAATTGTTCGGATACGAAGGCGGAACGTTTACCGGAGGTAGGAAAGAAGGAAAGAAAGGAAAATTTGAGGAAGCAAACGGGGGCACCTTGTTTTTAGATGAAATCGGCGAGATGCCGCTTGACCTGCAAGTTCATTTACTCCGGGTCCTACAAGAAAAAGAGATTACAAGGTTAGGTTCATCCCGAATCATTCCCATCAATGTTAGAATCATTGCGGCAACCAATAAGAACTTATATGACTTGTGTAAACAAGGGCTTTTTCGCGAGGACTTATTTTTTAGACTGAACGTTGTTACGGTAAATCTCCCTCCTCTTCGTGAACGGAAGGAAGATATTCCGCTGATTGCTGACTACTTTTTAAAACAATTGGCTAAAAAATACGGAAGACAATCCCTTTCACTTGCGGAAGAAACTCATAATTACTTTTTAGAATATACATGGCCCGGCAACATAAGGGAATTGCAAAACGTACTTGAGCATGCCGTCATATTCAGCGATTCTCCCGTTATTAAGTTAGAAGACTTACCGGCCTACTTAATGGAAAACAGGATGAGTCACACCCTCACCCACCAACAAAAGGACCTATCACTCATCGAAGTGGAAGAGCAAAAAGTGCTCATCCGACTTTTAGAAGAAACCGACTGGAATCTATCAGCCGTCGCCAAAAAAATGAATATCGCCAGGTCCACTCTTTATCGGAAGTTAAAAAAATATGAGTTAAAGCGGAAATAAGGTGAATTTTCCTCTGATATACGATATTAATAGAACCTTTACCACGGTTACAGATGTAAAAGGGGAAGTGTCAACTTTATAGCAGTTATTATAATGTTAATGATTCCAAATATAAACTCGGGAGGAAATTATGTTTAAGTTTAAATGTAAACGGCATTCAGAAATAATGGTTGAAAAAATTGAAAATAATCAAATCAAGCCGTATTGTGTTAGCTGCTTGGTAGAAGAAATTTACCAAGAAGAAATCGAAAAATATCAGAAAAATAAAGAATATTATCAGAAAGAATACTCCAAACAAAAGAGGATGTATTTCCTTTCGAATTTTATTGGATGTACATTTAAAAGTTTATTTTTGTGTATGTTATATTTTAATTTATATACTGCGTTTGCATTTTTGAAGTTTTCGATATGGTTTTCAGTCATTGTTACAATTATTTATCTCTATTTTCAAGGAGCAAATGGTTCTTTTAGTTTAAGACAAACTTGGTGTTCTGAACCAACAATAGAAAATACTAAACAACGATTACAATATGATATCGATAGAAATAAAGAAAAAGTTGAACGGTTTAAGAAGAGATTAGAGAAAGAGTATGTTTCAAAATCGGTTGGTATGGATATCATTGATAAAATGACTGGTCACCAATTCGAGGAATATGTTGCTGAGTTATTAAAAAACTTAGGTTATCAATCCGTTAAACTTACGCCCAAAACTGGTGATGGTGGGGTAGATATAGTTGCAAAAGATCATTTTGGCAATAGCGTTGCAATTCAATGTAAAAGACTAAGTTCAAAAGTTGGAAATAAGGCTATACAAGAAGTTTATTTAGGTAAGAAACTTTTAAAATGTAAAAAAGCGATGGTGATAACAAATTCTTATTTCACAGACCCGGCTATTCAAGCTGCACAAAAAGTTGGTGTTGAACTTTGGAATAGAAAGAAGCTTATCGAAGAAATTAGAAAGGTGAAAATAGAGATCACTTGGGAAGACTTTTTGCGTCAACAATATGCTGAGCCTTTCAGAAGCTTTAACAATTGCAAGAAAAAAATACATAACCCTGTAATGCTAAATAGGGTATAAAAAAAAGACTTGCCAGCCCCCTAAAATAACCTCTACTGTATTTGGTGTGCGAATCAAGCGTAGGAGGTAGAAAGGGATGCTGACAATGTCTGAAATTAATTCTATCAAATTTTTACGAAATCATAAATCACTATCAATCAATAAAATTGCTAATACGTTTGGTATTAATTGGCGTACAGCCAAAAAATATGATGACTGTGACCAAATTCCTCAAGAGAAAATTATTAAAAAAAGGGGGATGATGTACGAGGAAAAGTTGGGAGAGATAGTATTCAGACTGGTTAATGGAGGAGCAGAAATTAAAGCCAAAACAAAGACGAACGAAAAAGAAAATATATGAAGACCTAAAAGAAATGGGATTCCCAGGGTCCTACCGGACTGTATGTTACTTTATTAAAAATTGGAAAGAAGGAAAAATAGCTGAAGATGAGATAATAAGTAAAAATTACGAACGTTTAGAACACCCTCCCGGTGAAGCACAAATTGATTTTGGAAAAACAGAAGCTTTGAAAGACGGAAAATATATTGATCCATACTGTTTAATCATGACTTTATCTTACAGTAATGCTGCTTTCTGTGTGGCTTTACCAGGTAAAAATCAAGAATGTTTCCTTTATGGACTAAAAACACTATTTCATCAATGGGGGGGAGTACCAAGGAAACTAAGAATTGATAACTTAACTGCTGCCGTTGTTCAATAAAGAAATATATATGTGGAAGCACAATTCACAACAGAATTCCTTCAATTCGCAAACTTCTATGGGTTTGGGGTACAGGCTTGTAATCCAAGAAGTGGACATGAAAAAGGAAATGTCGAGAACAATAGATATTCCGAAAGGATATAACTATGGACAGCTACATCTTGTGTTGTATTGGAATCGCTTCAAGGTTGTTTCTCCTAACGGAGAACTACTTTATGAAGATGAACGTCCATATATGCTTAAAAAACGGAATATCCCATGGAAATCCATATTATTAGATTGGGCCCGAAAGCGAAGATGTGTAACTTATTCAAGATACGCTTCTTATTTACCTGGTCGTATTTATCAATATATCAGTATAGAGAACTACCAACTTCGTAAAGAAAGAATAAAGTGGCTAAAGCCTGTTAGCGACCCATGAAATGGAGGAAATTAATGAGAAGTTTTATGAACTTGTTCAGGAACAGGAATTAATTAGCTCAGAGGATCATCCCTATGATGTAAATTGGGACATGTATGATCAACTACACAATCATTTAAATCGAGGTGATTCTCTTTGAGTAGCACGAATTTAAAAAAATTGTGTAAATCGTTACGTCTTGCCTACGTAGCTGAAATCTATGAATCTATTCCATTTGACAATGCAGCTCAATATCTTGAGGATCTTTTCAAAAAAGAAATGGAACTTCGTGAGAAAGCGAAAGCAGAACGTTTAATCAAAAAGGCTCGTTTTCTTACAAAAAAAGACTTGGATTCTTATCAATGGGGAGAACATATTCATTTCCCTCCCCATACAGATCGAAATGACTTGTGTGAACTGAACTTTATTTCACGTAGAGAAAATGTTATATAAACCGGTTCTCCCGAAACCGGTAAAACTCATCTCGCTACCGGATTAGAGAAAGAAGCCTGCCGTAAAGGATATGAAGTACGATTTTATCGAGTATCAGATCTGGTAGATCAGTTAGAGAAAGTCTGGAGAGAAGGAAAGCTCCAAGCATTTAGAAGCCGTTTTAAGAAGGTAGATCTGATTATATTAGATGAGATTGGATACATTCCTTTTAGCAAAGAAGGTTCTGAACTGTTGTTTCAGCTTATTTCGGATTGGTATGAGCAAAAGAGCTTAATTATCACATCAAATCTGGAATTCAGTCAATGGAATCGAATCTTTGTTGATCCGAGATTGACTGCAGCATTAGTAGATCGTGTAATTCATCACGCTCATATTTTAAGTTTTATAGGTAACAGCTATCGAGTTACACATGCATTATCTAGAGCAAATTAAATACATTTTATAGGGCTGGTAAAGTTGTGTATTTTTCTTTGCAATTTTATGTATTTTTCTATTGCAAAATACATTAATAGGATTTATTAATGTACAATGAATTCATTTGTATAAAAAAATTTTTTTATGAACTTAAACAAACCTATTTTTATTACGTAATTTTTATTAGTTCCTAAACATGCATAGTGATATATTGTATTAATAAAATCTACAGCTACAAAATCTTCATCCAAAAAATTTAAACCACAAATTGGACATTTTATCATAGTAGACCTCCATTATTTGTAGAATTTTGGAAATCAATATATATCTATATATTAATACATTTTATGTTTTAATTGTTATTAATTACAAAAATCAGTCTACATTTAGTACATTTATGGCTCTCTGTCAATT
>NZ_JBCNBW010000068.1:0-13037 GCF_050478865.1 Aeribacillus pallidus
GCCAAAGAGGTCAAGGATGCCGTACACAAATACATTCGTTTTTATAACCACCAACGTTTCCAAAAGAAATTAAATAACCTGAGTCCTTATGAATATAGGACTCAGGCTGCTTAAGTGTGCTTTTTTATTCCTGTCTACTTGACAGGGGTCACTTCAAAGAAAGGGCTGTCTTTTTATTTAGTAAATGTATTTTAATAACAATCAAGTTCATATTAGATAATGGAATAGCTAAGTTTATTAAGTGATATTACTGAATTAATAACTATTCAGTAAAAGGAAAGAAATCCACTTTTATCCATATTTTTGTTATATTTAAATAAAGACAAATGATTAGTTAGTTTTTATATGGGGGGAATGAAATGGGAGTAACATTAAATCCTCTACAAGAGCAAGCTGTATATACTACTGAAGGACCACTTTTAATTATAGCAGGACCTGGTTCGGGCAAAACGTTTACCCTTGTTGAAAGAATAAAACATATAATCACAACAAAAGATGTTAATCCAGAAAATATTTTAATAGCCACTTTTACTGAGAAAGCGGCAAGGGAGCTTTTAACTCGTATTTCTAATCGATTAAATGATGCTAATATTTCTATTAATCTAAATGAGATGTATATAGGTACTATCCATTCTATTTGTTTGAGAATTTTGGAAGATAATCGAGAATATACTCGGCTTAAGAAAAATTATCGAGTACTTGACCAATTTGATCAGCAGTACCTAATTTATCAAAATATAAAAGAATTTACTCAGATACTAAATTTTGAATTAATTGTTCCAGAAAAACTTTCAAAATGGCATCAAGCTAAAACAGTTTTAGGATGGGTTAATAAACTGACTGAGGAATTAGTTGATATCAGTAAACTTGAATCCTCGCAGGACAAAGTTATACGTATCTTAGCAGAAATTTATAAAACTTATCATGATATTCTTGAAAGAGAAAATGCTTTAGATTTTTCTAATATTCAGAGTGAGACTGTGCATTTATTGAAAAATAATCCAGATGTGCTTGCTAAATTGCAAGAAAAAATTCACTACTTAATGATTGACGAATATCAAGATACAAATACTGTCCAAGAAGAATTAATTTTTTTACTAGCAGGCAGCCGTCAAAATATTTGTGTTGTTGGAGATGATGATCAAGGACTTTATCGCTTTCGTGGAGCGACGATTCGTAACATACTTGAGTTTCCTAAAAAATTTCCTAAGGGAGTATGTCAAAAAGTTAATCTTTCAACCAACTATCGGTCTCACCCAACAATTATTGAATTTTATAATCAATGGATGGAAGAGAAAAACTGGACAGATAAACATGGAAATATTTTTAGATACGAAAAAGAAATTAAGCCGAGAGTGGGAGAATTTCCAAATATAAAATCCGTAGTCAAAGTGTCAAGCACAGGATCTATTGATAATTGGTTTAACGAGATTTACGAATTTTTAATGATGTTCAAAAATAAAGGTCAACTCACGGATTGGAATCAAGTCGCTTTCTTATTTAAATCAGTTAAAAATCCAAAGGTAAAAGCGCTGGCAGATTTTCTCGAAAGTAAAGGTATTCCAGTTTATTCTCCACGCTCAAACGCTTTTTTTGAACGAGAAGAAATTCGTTTGTTAATAGGAGCATACATGTTTATGTTCCCGCAAATTTCAAAATTTCGAAAATGGGACGATGAAATAGAACTTGATATTTGGAATTATTGTGATGAATGTTTAAGAGAGTTCGGAAATCAATTACGTAAAGAAGAAAATAAAGAACTTGCTCAGTTTGTAGTAAAAAAGGCGAAAGAGCATTCTAGTTTACAAGAAAACACAGACTATGGTTTTGCAGGATTATTTTATCAATTATTACAGTTCCCACTATTTCAAAAGTTTATTGATAAATATAACGGTTCTGTCTATGACAGTAGAGAAGCTCGTAATGTTGCGTTATTTTCACAATTACTAAGTAAATATGAATATTTACATAATTTATCTGTACTAACCCCTAAAAATTTAGAGAACCATTTAAAAATGTTTTTTAACAATTATTTAAGGTATTTACAAAATGGTGGGATTAATGAATATGAAGACGATTCTGAATATGCTCCAAGCGGGTGTGTTTCATTTTTGACAATTCATCAATCTAAAGGAATGGAGTTTCCAATCGTCATTGTAGGTTCATTAGATTCTACACCAACGAAACAATATAGCGATTTAGACGTTATTTTACAAAATAAGTATTATAACAAAAAACCTTTTGAACCAATTGAAAAAACAAAGTACTATGATTTTTGGAGGCTATATTACACGGCGTTTTCCAGGGCACAAAATGTATTAGCTTTAACATGTTTAGAGCAAAAGGCACAAAGGCGTGGGCAGAGAAATGTGCCAACAAAAGAGTTTGCTGATATCTATAGTACTTTACCGAGATGGAGAGATATAGATTTATTTAAAATCAAATTAGAAAAAGTGAAAGATGTAATTATAAAACGTCAATATTCTTTTACATCACATATTAGCTTATATGATATGTGTGCATTGCAATATAAGTTTTTTAAAGAATTGGAATTTGCACCTGTACGTCAAGGAACGACAGTATTTGGAAGTTTAGTACATCAGACTATCGAAGATATTCATAAGGCGGTTTTAAGAGGGGAAGAACATAAAATTACACCTGAAAAGGTAGAAGAATGGTTTCATGCCAATTATATGTATTTAGTGCAAAAAAATCGTGTATATTTGATGGAAACAACAAAAGAAGCGGCTTTACAACAAATAAAAAGCTATGTTGAAAATCAAAAACAAAATTGGTACAAAATTAAGGAAGCGGAAGTAGAAGTTTCATTAGTGAAGGATAATTATATTTTGAACGGTACAATTGATTTAGTACAAGGTGAAGGAGATACAGTTGAAATTATTGACTTTAAATCTGAGAAAAAGCCAGACCTATTTAATGAAAGAGATCGTATCGAGCATTATAAGCAACAGTTGGAGGTATATGCTCATTTAGTAGAGAAAAGGATGGGTCTAGAAGTAAGCAAAATGCATCTATATTATACTGGTGAGCAAAGCGGAAATCCATATATCACCTTTGTAAAAAATAACGCCTCCATTGACAATACAATTAAGACTTTTGATAAAATTGTTGAACGTATTGAAAGTCGAGATTTCGTTATCACCAAAAGACCAAAAAAGCATTGCCGAAACTGTGACATGCGTTTTTACTGTGATAATAAGGATAGGAAGGGTGAATTAATAAGTGGAAAACAGTAAAACTCAAAATGTTGATAACTTTAAGTTTGAACCTATAAAAGGATATCCGATGTTACATTGGAAAGGAAAACGCCCTTTTGAAAGTACTTCATATTATCCTGCTCAATTAAAAGAAATTCATGGTCAACATGACGAAAATGGATGGATGAACAAAATCTACTGGGGCGATAATCTCCAAGTTATGAGCCATTTATTAAAAGATTTTAGAGGGAAAATACGGCTTATCTATATAGACCCTCCATTTGACTCAAAAGCAGATTATAAAAAAGAAATAAGATTAAAAAACCAGACACTTACGAATGAATACTCAGCTTTTGAAGAAAAACAGTATTCTGATATATGGACAAATGACCAATATTTACAATTTATGTATGAAAGATTAATCTTGTTAAGGGAATTATTAACGAATGATGGATCTATATATTTACATTGTGATTGGCATAAAAGTCACTTGCTAAGATGTATCTTGGATGAGATTTTCGGAACGGAAAATTTCCGTGGGGAAATTGTTTGGAAAAGAACGTTTAATTCAGGTAGTAGTAAAGGGCTATCTAACAAATTTCCTACAAATACAGATACAATTTTTTGGTACAGTAAAAGTGAACAATACATTTTTAACAAATTGTTCAGACCTTACAGTGAAGGAGCATTAAAAAGGTACGATAAAGTAGATGAGAAAGGACGCCGTTTTAAGTGGAATCCTATGAAAACATACTCTCAAGAAAAATTAGAAAAGCTAATTGCAGCGGGTGAAGCTAAGATTATCCCAACCTCTAAATATCCTGTTTACAAGAAATACTTAGATGAATCTAAAGGGACACCTATGGATAACCTTTGGGATGATATTCCAGCAATGGGTACTTTTGCGCCTGAGAGACAAAACTATCCAACTCAAAAACCTGAAGCCTTATTAGAAAGAATAATAAAAGTAGCAAGTAATCCGGGAGATATTGTATTTGACTGTTTCATGGGTTCTGGTACAACACAAGCTGTAGCTATGAAACTGGGACGTCGCTTTATTGGCTGTGATATTAATTTAGGGGCGATACAAACTACTACTAAAAGATTACTAAATATTATGAGAGAGAATCCAGACTTAAAAACAGGATTCGAAGTTTATAATGTAAACAATTACGAATTTTTCAGAAACCCTGTACAAGCGAAAGAGTTGCTAATCGAAGCATTAGAAATTCAACCGTTACCTCACAACTCTTTATATGATGGAGAGCTAGATGGTCGTATGGTTAAAATTATGCCAATAAATCGTATTACAACGAAAGCGGATTTAGGAGAGCTAATTCAAAACTTTGATTATAAATTGTTTGAAAAACGTAGGGAAGAACGACCTAACCAACCAGTTGAGAAGTTATTGTTAGTATGTATGGGCCATGAACCAGATTTAAAATCGTTTTTGCAAAAACAGGTTCCTTATAAGTTAGATATTGAGATTGTTGATATTTTACGTGATAGACAAGATTTGCAGTTTAAGCGTGAAGCAGAAGCAGATATTGTAATCGAAAACGGAAAACTGGTAATTAAATCATTTTATCCTATGAATTTATTACAAAAGTTAAGCTTAATACGAGAAAATGTCGAAGATTGGAGAGAACTAGTAGATTCAATCATGATCGATTGGAATTACGATGGAGCTGTTCTTGAACCAAGCGTCGTTGATGTGCCAGATAAAAATGAACTAGTAAAAGGAGTTTATGATATTTCAGAAAATGCCGGAACTATTAAAGTGAAAATTACTGATTTGTTATCTGAGTCATTGGAGGTCGAAATAGACAATGGCTAAAAAAAGAACCCAGCAGGTTGATTTTGCATTTTACGAAGCGCTGCGTTACTTTTATTTAGAAAATAAAAGAAACATTCGTGCAGAGTATAAAAGTTTATCTAAAAAGTTTCTAGATTTTAACAGTCCGGAAAATCCTCAATCATTTTTGCGAGTGCCTCAATTTGAGGCGCTTGAAATGTATATTTTTTTGAAGGAGTATCTTGGTAACGCAAAAGTGCATGATATATTTGAAGATTGGTACTATGAAAAAAATAAGTTTGCGAAACGCATAGATGTTTTAGGAGTTGCTGAGTCACAACTAAGTTTTACGTTCCTAGATGAAAAATCATATAAAGCTGTATTCGAAAATATGAAGCAGTTCGCGGAAGAAAAGTTCCCAAACTATATTTTTGCTTTAACAATGGGAACTGGTAAGACAATCTTAATGGCTACTTGTATCTTTTATGAATTTCTATTAGCAAAGAAATATCCCAACGATCCACTTTATTGTCATAATGCCCTTGTGTTTGCACCAGATAAAACAGTTTTAGAATCTTTACGAGAAATTCAAACATTTGATAAGCGAAAGGTAGTACCGCCTGAGTATGTTTCATGGTTAGAAGCCAATTTAAAAATACACTTTCTAGAAGATACTGGAACAAGCCTGAACATTATTGAAAATTCTAAATATAATTTGATAATTTCAAATACACAGAAGATTATTTTAAAGAAGCAACATAAAGAAAAAACGCCTGTGGATAGTCTGTTTTCGTCGTTTGATTTACAAGGGGTTTATGAGGAACTAAAGGATATATACATCGAAAATGATACTGATTTAATGACGAATCAACGATTTGAAAAATTAAAGAGAATCGGTCAATTAGGAATTTATGTTGATGAAGCTCATCACGCCTTTGGTAATGAGTTGGCAAAAGATATGGGGATAAAAAAATCTCAAACTAGTCTAAGATTAACGATAAATGAATTGGCTAAAAGTCTAGAAGAAGCAGGCACAAGAGTTGTTGCATGCTATAACTATACTGGAACACCTTATATAGGAAGTCAGTTATTACCAGAAGTTGTGTATGCTTACGGCCTAAGGGAAGCAATTAATAATAAATATTTGAAGAAAGTTATACTACACAGTTATTCTAATCCGAAAGAAATTGAATATGTTCGTTTAGTGTTAAAAGACTTTTTCGATAGATATAATAATCATCGTTACGAAGGAATGTTACCTAAAATAGCGTTTTTTGGTAGCACAGTTGATGAGGTAAAAAATCAATTAGAACCGATTGTCAGACAAGTCTTAAACGAACTCAACATACCCGATAGTGTACTGTTAATTAATGTCGGTGATCCCAAAATTACTACAAACGATGATATTCGCGAATTTAACTTATTGGATTCCCCTTCTTCAACAAAACAAGTTATTTTATTAGTTAACAAAGGTCGGGAAGGGTGGAACTGTCGCTCATTGTTTGCCGTTGCCATGTATCGCAAACCAAAATCAAAGGTTTTTGTTCTACAGGCAACAATGCGTTGTTTACGAGCTATAGGCCCAAATCAAGAAACAGCAAGTATATACTTATCAGAAGAAAATAAACAGATATTAGAGGAAGAATTACAACAAAACTTTAGGATTGGAACGAAAGATCTCAGCGGTCAAGATGATGGGAAAAAATTGTACCAAGTAAAAGTACGACCACCAAAGGTTAAAGTTCCAATTAAACGCATTCGACATTTATATACATTAGAACGTAGGGAGAAAATTGATAAAATTGACTTTGAATTTGAAAATATGAATATGGAAATGTATAAATTAATGCACACTGTACAGGAAGGACTAGTAAGTCAATTTAGCCGTACCGAGGATATAACCGATTTACGCGAAAGACAAACATATAGCCTTTACACTCTTGTAGCTGAAATCGCCCGCTATTTAAATGAGAGTTGTATAAAGATAGAGAAGATACTCAAGAATGCCAAACAAAGCACTGATGAGATTTTAAGTTATGTCAATAAATACAATGAAATCATTTATGATCGTATTGTTCCTTATTTATTTAAAGCTATGTATAATCTCAAACCGGAGACAATTACCGAGGAAGTTGAGCTAGAATTAGTAAAAGAACCAAAAGAAGGATGCTACTATATTCGCGCAAAAGAGGATTTAGTTATTAAAGAGAAAGGGGCAAGATATACTTCAAAGACTTTTCATCTCGATACGTACTGCTTTGATTCAAAACCAGAAAAAATATTGTTCACAGATTTAGTAAACCATAAAGATGTTCAGGAAATTTATTTTACAGGTATGCTAACACATGGCCAAACAGAGTTCGCGATAGATTATATTGATCTAGAATCAAATCTTGTACGCAAATATTATCCAGACTTTTTAATCAAGAAAAAAGATGGAACATGGTTGATTGTCGAAGTCAAAGGTGATAACAAAATTGACGATCCATTAGTTGAAACTAAAAAACTAGCTGCAACAGAAATGGCTGGGGCCAGTCAAATGGAATATTATATTGTAAAAGGAACTGATGTTGAGAAACATTTTTATCCATTTATGATGAAAGACAGTCAAATAACTTATAAATATTAACATTTAATAAATCATATTTAATAGGTAAATAATAACTGATTTAATTCTGTTATTATACCAATTAAAACTGCTCCTACTAAATACTTAACGCCAGAACCCATCTGGCGTTTTTTTTTCAGCAATAAAATTGATATAATTATTTGTCTAAATTATATAAATCTTTTTACATAACTCGGTTCTACAAGAATATTGTGTATGTGACTTTTTTGATAGTATATTCTTAGAAGCTTTAATAGGACATTGTCCCCAGTCATTTAGTTGAAAAAACACTTGTTTTATTGATACAATAAAAGTATATCCATGTTTAGAGTCTAGCTGTAAGCTTGCGTTAATAAAAAAAGATATTGTTAACATCTTTTCTTTACTTCCGTCATTTAAAGTTTGGAGCACCAAAACAGTAGAGAGGATTTTGAAAGGTGGTATACCTTTTTTTGAAGTAGGTTTATTTTTATTTTGAAATAAAAAACTATACACCCAACAGGGCTATTTTATCATAATTTTTTACCTATCAGATGGAAGGAATTACTACAAATTTATCGAATTTTAAGAGTGTTATTTTTAAAAATAACAAGGGAGTATAGATTATGCGATTTCTTAGATATCCGGGTGGTAAACAACGTATGCTGTCTTTTTTGTCAGAATATTTACCAAATTCAAATTCAATACAAGGGACGTATATTGAACCTTTTGTTGGAGGGGGATCAGTATTTTTATATGTAAATCCAAAAAATGCTATTCTATCTGACTTAAATAGTGAGTTAATTGATTTGTATAAGGGAATAAGAAACTATCCTCATAAGGTATGGGAAATTTATTGTAGCTTCCCAACAGGTAAAAGTGCATATTATCAAATTAGGGATGAACAAATTGAAAAAAAGCCAATTTACTATAGGGCTGCAAGAACTTTATATCTTAATAGAACATGTTTTAAGGGGATGTGGAGACACGATAAGGAAGGTAAATTTAATGTTGGATATGGTGGGGAAGAAAGAAGATGGGCTGTTACTCATGAAAACTTAGTAAAATTATCAAAAAGGTTTAGAAAAGCTACTATACATAACAGTGATTTTGAAAAAATCATAGCAGTTGCTAAGAAAAATGATTTTATATTTTTAGATCCTCCTTATAAGCCAGGAGAAAAAGAAATGTATGAAGCTCATTATTCAAATGGTAAGTTTACTTTTAATGATCAAGTACGATTATCTGAATCATTAAAATCAGCCTCAGATAGGGGTGTAAAGTGGTTAATGACCAATTCTTCTCATAAAGATATAACTGATTTATATAAATCATTCAATATAAATAAAATAAATAAAGGTACAGGTTCATCGATTGGAGCTATGACAAGTGATTCAAAGGAAGTAATAATATATAACTTCTAAATCTGGAGGAAATATAGATATGAAAACATTTTTAGAAGATGCTGTAATGCATAATCATCCTATTCGTAAATTAACTGATTTCTTAGAAAGAGAAAGAATGTACGAAATCGCAGGGAAGTACGATGAAATGAGGTTTGTTGGGTATGCATTAGAGATTGGGTACGATACTGTTACAATTATTACTAGTGACCCTTTCAAAATTGCTGTTGGCGGCATCCCTAGAAACTCCTTATTAATCATGTGCCCGTCTTCATTTGAAGAAAATAATTTGAGCATAACTCCTCACTTTACTGTATTAAGAGTACTTGAATCAGCACCAACACCTTTAACTAATGAAACACAACAAACATATTTTGAACTTCAAAAAAAATCAATGCCTGAATTGGATGTATTCACTCAAGCTGAATTACAATGGGGAGCGTTAAAGACAGGGGTATTAGGTATGTTCTATCCAAACCCTGATAAGGAAAATCAAATGGAATTCTCTGGTGACATGAACAACTTCGTAAGTGCTCATAAATATAAAGTTTATGCTCCAGATGATGAATTACTAGATCTTATTGTGAATTCTATTGTCCCAAAAGAAAATAACTTTAAAATTGGTAAATTACGCTTAACAGAGTGTAGATTGCCTCTGCCAGGAAAGAAGCAACCAGATGTAGATGTCATAGTTTCTACTAAAGATTTTATGGGTGCAAGAACAGCGATGTTTGGTAAAACACGCTTAGGTAAAAGTAATGTAGTAAAATTAATTGTTCAGAGTTTAATAGAAACTACCAAAGAATCAAACAATGTAGGCCAATTGATATTTGATATTAATGGAGAGTATGCCAACGATAACCCTCAAGATGGTAACTTATCTATAGCAGGAGCATATCCCGACAGATGTGTGGTATATGCTTTAACACCAAAGAAAAATACTCCATCAAGACCCCTAAAAATAAACTTCTATGAGAATCCACAAAGTAGTAAAAAAATTATTGACAGCCTCTTACAAGAGAAGGGAAAAAGCTCTAACTATATTGAATCTTTTATGAGTGTTGAAATTCCCTCAATTGATGATATAAATGGTATGAAAGACGGTGGAGACAAAATAAGAGCAATTAGGAAACTCCAAATGTATTGGGCAATCCTTAAAAAAGCAAATTTTCCAATAAACGAAACAGATTTAAGAAAAATTGCACCATATACTAAGAATGTTTATGGTTTTAATCCAGGTTTCAAAGCAGAATTAAGAAAGAAAGCATATAAGCATTCAGTACACGAGGAGGAACCAGCACAACCTAACTCGCTAGATGCTTTAGTAAGAGAACTAGAGATAATAAAGAAGTTTTTGCAAGACAATCCTAATGATAAGGCATTAATTAGTGGTGATAAACCTTATTTTGATAGTGACGATAAAACATTATTAGAGTTTCTCTCTCCTAAAACTGGATCTGGCACTGATTTACTCAAGCCTTTTATAAAATACCACGATAGTAGAGCGGGAGACTTTATTAATGAAATAATAGAGTTCTTGGATAATGGAAAAACAGTAATATTAGATCTAGGTAATGCAAATGAAGAAGTAATGCAATATTTTTCAAGAAGACTGTCTCAGGCTGTCTTTAATCATCAAACTGATAAATTCAGTAACAATGCTTTAGGAAACCATTTTATCCAACTATACTTTGAGGAGGCGCATAACCTATTTTCGCCTAATGATAATGATGAAAATACGAAAATTTATCGTCGTTTTGCAAAAGAGGGAGCGAAGTACCATATAGGTATGTTGTATTCAACTCAATCTCCAACAACAGTGAACAATGACCTGCTCGCACAAACAGAAAATTTCTTCGTTGCACATTTAGCATCAATGGATGATGTTAATAAACTAGCAAAAGTAAATGTTGCTTATGAGAGTCTCAAGGAAGATATATTAAATGCTAAAACTCCTGGATATATTCGAATGCTTACAAGGTCTCATCGTTTTGTAATTTCCATGCAAGCAATTAAGTTTGAAGCTAAGAGGAAAGAGGGTTAATTATATGCCTTACCAAGGAGGAGGTCGTTTACCTGCCCAAAAAGCTAGTAAAATTGGTCATCTTGATGTAATAAAAAGTCCTTTAGTTAAAAAACTTTGTGAAAATTTTGAGAATCCAGAGTATAAGCCAGAAGTAACGGGTGTAAAGTGGTTGGAGTTACCTGATGGAGGAAAGATTAGAGATATTATATTTGCTGTAGACGGATCTTTACAGGTTCTTGAAGGAAAAAAGCCACCTTACAAATCATTGGCTTTTGTAAAAACAGCATTAATTAAAGTTGACCAAGTGGCAGTATCGCGATTAGATAAGAATGCACCTAATCCATTTGCCTTAAGAGATTTAATGAAAAAATCGGCACAATATCATGCTACTGTATTTCCTTTGAGACATGTTAATGTTCCTAATAAGTCTGTTTACGACACAGTTAGAGAAGTTTTATATGAGTCTTTAAAAGATGAATCACTAAACGGCGAAATAATGGATACATTAAAATGGTTAGTGTTTGAAAAGTGGGATCCATTAAATCAAAAGTCATATACTGAAGAATTTGGGTGTCCTCACTGTAATAAAGAAGTTGCTAAACTACCATTGGATAAGGACGTTGGTGTATGCTCTAATTGCCGCAAAAAAATTTTTATTTCGGATTTGTTCGGGTTACATTTTAATATGAACGAGGATTTTGCACCTTCTCAAATAGCGTCTGATTATATGTCAATACATGAAACACTTATGATGTTAACTCCTGTTAGATATTATTGGGAAAATAGACGTGAGGTCTTAAATAGATGCCTAATTGTTAAGGACGGGCCTCTTTCACTTAGAGCAACATTGTCTAAATTATCTGCTCCTATTCGCCGTTTTATGAAATATGCCAAAGAGCAAGGTGTTGAAATAGCATTAATTGGGCAAGAAAAATCCGGTGCTTTCTTTGATCACCTTCAACTTATTGGAGGTGAAGCTCCTTTGCATTCTATTTTTCTACCAGATAATAAGTATATAAGAAATCAAATTCAACAATCAAATGCAATAGGAATTTATGGAGAGCATACTAATTATGGTGCAAAGGTTTTTGTAAAATTAGATAAATATAATTCGTTAGTTCTAAACATACCTACTGGAGAAAAAGGAGAATGTGTAGAAAATCCAGATCCAGAAAAATTAATAGCCTTAAGAGATATAGTAGCTACTTTACCAAGTATTATAAGTAACCTTCATGAAGGTGCACTTCTACCTATCGTACTGGCACATGGTGTCTCTTCTTTATCAACATATCCATCTGCAAAAACATTAGAGATGTTTTCGGAAGCAAGTATTGTTAAATAGTAAAATTTTTTTAAGGATGTGAATATGCTACCAATAAGTCCTTACACAATATTTCTGCCGTTACTCTTTTTGTTTAAAGAAAGTCTTCTAGTAGTAATAACCTTGCGCATCTGGAAAAAATAGGATTTATTATTAGAATTAGCTTAGAATAGTAAAATGATTAGGTTCTCTTAATTATTTCAACACATGCATTTCAACTTTTGCATGTGTTTTTTATTTCGAAAAAATTTGATAATATAAATAAAGGAAAATTTGGAATTGTGGTGGGAAAGATGCTAGATAATCTATTAATTGAACTTGCAAAACAGGTAGATTGTATTTTCACATTAAGCTCTAACGAACCAATATGGATAACAAATATAGATTCGAATGGGTTGTATGTGGAGTCAGAAAAATCGAGAGAGAATTTTAAAAATGGAGAACAGGATAAGCCTTGTAATCGGTCCCTTGCATGCCCCGAAGTATGTCGAAGATGATTAGATTATCAGAAAAAGAGAGTCCGTAATATTTCAAAAAATCACTCGGCTCTCTTTCTATTTTTATCCAGAAAATTCTGTTTAGAATCTTGATTTTCCTTCTTCATTCCGCTTTAATAAAATCGTATTCACCTATATCCTCTCAAAAATTTCCCCGAAAGGATGGTTCTGTCAACAACGGTGATAAAAT
>NZ_JBCNBW010000069.1:0-26498 GCF_050478865.1 Aeribacillus pallidus
ACTTTACGTTTGTCTTTGACATCGCTAGCATTTACCTTCACTTCAACTTTGACTGGTTCAGCAAATGTTGAAACATTCTTGTTATTTACAGTAATAGTAAAGTCATAGACTTTAGAAAGTGATTTTTGAGATGTATCCGCTTTAGGAATTTTTGATACTTCTTCTGTTTTTACAATGAACTTCACTTGTCCAGATGCTTGTTTGACTAAATCATTCAATAGTCCTTGTGGAAGTGCGACCGTTGTCGATTTTGTTTTAATGATTAGGTCTTTGTCCTTATCAGCCACTTTCTTCACAAGATCTGTATTAAAGGAAACCTCTACTTCTTTATCTCCATTTTCGTAAGATAGGTCAACAACAACTTCTTCTATGCTTTCATCTTGCAAGTCAGCATAAATATCTTGTTCGTTCACTTCTTTTGTTACTTTTTCATCTGAAGGAGAAGAGCCGCCACCAGAACCTGTATCAGGTTGTGTCGGAGCCGGTGGTGTAATGACTCCTCCACCAGGTGGTGTAGATATACCTTTTTTCACCGTAAACTCTTTAGTTGTTTCATGGCCTGCTAAGTCAGTAACCTTAAGAACAAACTCGTTGTCACCTTCTTTAAGTGGGAGCTCAACGTCAATCGTTTGTGAAAATTCTCTCATTGCAAATGGTTCTTTAAATTCGTTATAGAATACTTCATCGTCGTTTAAATATAGACGAATTTCGTCAAAGTTATCTTTCACTTCGACAGATATGGTTGGATTTGGATCATCCGAACCAACAATGGATGGAACAGAGGATACTTTTAACGTTGGAGCTGTTGTGTCGACGATTACTTTTCTTCCGAATGATAGTTCATTTCCTTCTGAATCTTTACCTGTAATTGTGAAGTCATGAACACCGTCTTCTTCCACTTTGACTACAACTGAGAACTCATACTGTTTTGTTTTCGGGTTGTATGTTACTTCCGCCTCTTGTCCATTGACTGAGATTGTTTCAATTCCAGATTTTTCATCAACGTATCCAGAGAACGTAATTTCGTGTGTATCTACAACCGCAAGCGCCTCTGGGGTCAGCAAATGAATTTCTGGGAATTCTTTGTCAATAGCTTCTTTGACTACTTGGTACGTCATATTACCCGCATAGTCTAGAGCCACTACTGCTACTTTTTCATGAGAAGCAACTGATTTTGTAAACTGATATTCTGTATCAGTTGCTAATAATGGGGCATCTAGAACGGATTCGTCATCGACTAATACATCCCAGAATGCCACTCCGCTACCGTTTTCTTCATCAGCAACCGTAACTGTTACTTTTTGCGCTTTTTCATCAAAGCTTGCTTCTAATTCTGGTGCTGTTAAGTCTACTTTGACCGGTAGTAAAAGAGATTGCCATTCAGCGTTTGGATAATCGATTTTCGCCTTAACTTCTAAATAATACTCTCCTTCTGCTACCACACGATTGTTTACTTTTCCGTCCCATTTACGAGCAGGTTCGAGAGAATATTCAGGTGCTCGTCCACCATCAAAGTAGTTTTTGCGTACATCATGTTCCGTACGAAGTGTACGTAAATGATTTCTTTCGTTGTCTAGTACATTAAATTGCACTTCTTTTGCATTACGAAGGAAAGATAGAATTGGAATAGCAACGTCGTTTAATCCATCTCCGTTTGGTGAAATAGCAATTAGTGATGGATCAATTGTCCCTGTCTCCAAGTCTTCACCTAGGAACGCATAACCTCCAGCTACTTCTGTTAAAACACCTGTCATCTCATAGAACGAGTACTCTGGTCCAAGCCACATAGGAGGATCAATAATTGGTGCTTGGTCCCAGTCTCCTTTAAATCCAACATAAGGAACGGTTAATGTTGGATAAGTATCTGTTGGGTCAATGAATGTAACAAATCCTTCAAGGAAGTACCCGTTAGGGAAATCTTCTGATAAATCTACTGCACTAACGTCAATTGTTATATCAACAGTTGTCGAGCCATTGGCAGGTACTTCAATCGTTGCTGTTTCTTCCCCGTTTATGGTAATGACTACATCATCAAGATTAAGTGCACCGAAAACAGTTGTTGCATTAAGACCATAATACGGATAATCTGTTTGCGCATTCGCTTGAACTTCGTATGTTACAGCTTCGTCACCGTAGTTTTGTGCTGTTAATGTAAATGTTACTTGATCACTTGTAATTTCTTTAAGAGCTACTTTCGCTTCACCTGTATGGGCTTCCGTCACAATAACAGGGGTTGATAACGCTGCGTGCAGTTGCATCAATCCCGCACCTTGGCGACGTGGAGAATAAAACGTACCATTTGATGGGTCCACTACAGGATAAGATGTATTCATTAATAAATTTTTCGCAAATAACACACGTTCAAGTCCAGATGCACCAAATTCCTCATCAACACGACTCAGCACAAGAGCTGCTCCCCCTGCGACATGAGGTGCTGCCATAGATGTACCGCTCATGATACCGTATTGGTTGTTATTCAGTGTCGATAAAATTTTTCCACCCGGTGCGGTAATTTCCGGTTTAAAATCTAAGTTTGGCGTTAATCCCCATGAAGTAAAATCACTCATTTTACCCGCATCAGGGTTATTAATGGTTTGTGTTTCCCCGTTAAATCTAACTGTTACTTTTTTACCGGCGTCTAATTGATCACGTAAATATTCACCATCATTTTTCAACATGAAAAGTTGCGGTATTTTAATATTTGGATCAGACGCCATGTTTACTATCCCGTCTACATTGTTATAAATAATAACCCCTAATGCTCCATTGTTTTGAGCATTTAATGTTTTTTCTACGAATGGAATTCCACCACGTTGAATTAATACAAATTTTCCGCTTACATCTATACCTTCAAAGTCTTCTTCTTTTCCGAGATTCGCTGCGACAATTTCATACGTTTTTTGGACTAATTCGTTTGGATGAACACTGCTAGCTGATAGAAAGGCTGCTGTTCCTTCTTCTGGCGTTTCCCCTTCAGGATCAATGGTGTAATTTAACGCATCTACATCCATCAATTCGTTTTCAAAAGATGCGACTTGTAAAGAATCATAAGCTACCCCTGGAGATCCAACTACTCCGATATCAGGATTGGATGTAAATGGATAATAAAATCCATTCCCAAAATACGCAGAGTTTCCAGCAGAAATCGCCATTAAGACACCGTTATCTACGGCACGTTTCACCGCTTGTTGTTCAGGTGATTCTTCTGAAACGAAGCCAGCAGTTGCTCCTAAACTCATATTGATCACATCTACGCCTAATTTAATCGCATCATCAATGGCTTTTACATACACGTCTCCGTATGTAAACTGTACTTCTGGATCATTGCCAAATACTTTTAACGCTAGTAGTTGAGCTTCTGGTGCAATCCCTTTAATTCCACCGTTATCTTCGTCACCATTTGCTCCAACTGTACCAGCAACGTGCATTCCGTGCATGGATGCACTAGAACCTAAGTCACGAATTTCTTGGTTATTATCCATGTAGTTATATCCATAAGGAACTTTTTCAGTGAAGAATTGTCCTGGGAGGTTTTGTTGTGAGATGATTTGTTCTACTTGTTCTTTTGATAGTTTCGGAGTTGTAGATTCTGAGAGGATCATATCTTTGTGAGAAGGATCGATACCTGTATCTATGATACCAACAACCATTCCTTCTCCTTTATAACCGTAAGACTGCCATGCTTGTTGAGCTTCTACTAAGCTTTTACTATAAATCATTTGTGGTTGTACTTTCGGTTTTTCGTACTTGTTAACGATGTGCACCTTTTTCACATTTGGAATGGATTCAATAAACTCCACATCACCATATTGTACTTCCGCACTAAATCCGTTGAAAACCGTTGTAAAGCTGTTGATATATTTAATGTCAATTTTTGCGGAATCAATTTGATCTTTTACATCATTTTGTGCTTCCAATGCCTCTTTTTCTAACGACTCTTTCGTTGAATCAGATAGGTCCTCGAATTTTAGTCCTCGCTTCTGGGCAAATAAAATTCCCGGTTCCTCTCCAACTTCTACGATGACGCGAACCGTTTCTTCGTCATCAAACGTAAGGGCTTGTATACGTTCATCTAATGAACGTTTTGGCTTTTCAGGTAATGCCAATTGAGCCCCAAAAGCAGTGTTAGCGAACGTTAACAGGAAAATGAGTATCATCGCTATCCTGCTTTTCATATTCCTTCCCTCCTTTTTTACTATTAAAATATTACATTATTAAAATTACCACATATTTCTATAAATTGTAAATTATTTAAATTTAAAATTTAAAAATTTCGACACGAATGTTTTTATTTTGAAGATTTTAGAGTAGGATCTTCAGAGAATTATTGGTAGTGTTTATACAAGAAAAATATTATTTTAAAAAAATAAAAACTAGAGATATTAGTATCTCTAGCCTTTCCTAGCGTTATTAATTACCATTTCCAAATACCTTAACAACCCCTCCCGCAAGTCCGGCCGTTTTAACCCGAGTTCAATCGTCGCTTTGATGAATCCAAGCTTGTCACCGACGTCGTAGCGTTTTCCAGTGAAATAAAATCCATACACAGACTGTCGTTGTGCCAGCTGTTGGATGGCGTCGGTAAGTTGGATTTCTCCCCCAGCTCCTGGCGGAAGGGTATCGAGAATGTGTAAGATTTCTGGTTGTAAAATGTACCTTCCCATGATGGCGTACGTGGAAGGTGCCTCTTCGGTTGACGGCTTTTCGACTAAGTTTTCGATTTTATATAAATTTGAACCTACTTTTTCGGCAAGTTCGATGATTCCATATTTTGATACATCTTCGCGGGGCACTTCTTGAACCCCAAGAATGGATGCTGGTTCGTTTAACGATTCGTAGATATCAATCATTTGTTTGAGACAAGGGGTTGGTGCTTCGACAATATCATCTCCTAACAAAACAGCAAATGGTTCGTTACCGATGAATGTTTTGGCGCAATGGATCGCATGTCCTAATCCTTTTGGTTCTTTTTGTCTTATATAATGTATGTTCGCTAAGTTCGCAATTGATTGGATTTCTTCTAATTGCTCCCACTTTTCACGTTTCGCTAGCGTTTCTTCCAGTTCATAAGACTTGTCAAAATGGTCTTCTATCGCCCGTTTTCCTCTTCCGGTAATGATCATAATATCTTCAATACCAGATGCGACCGCTTCTTCGACAATGTATTGAATGGTTGGTTTATCTACAATTGGTAACATTTCTTTCGGCTGCGCTTTTGTTGCTGGTAAAAAGCGTGTACCTAACCCGGCCGCTGGTATAATGGCTTTTTTAATTTTCAAATAGAATCACCTACCCCATTTATTCCTATCATTAATTGTATAAAATGATGATTTAGCTAAAAACTAACAGTAGAAAACTTTTACAAAAACATAACGGATGACATGTTTCCTTAAAAATTTAGGAGTGGTGTGCTTGTATGAGTCGTTTTCTACAAATCGTGTGTTTATTTGTTGTTTTTTCCGTTAGTTGGTCTTCTAGTATACCAGCACAAAGGAAGGAAGTAGCACAAAAACGTAACGTTATTTTTATGGTAATGGACGGGACGAGCTCAGATGCAGTGACGTTAGCAAGATGGTACAAAGGAAACCCTCTATTTTTAGATGAGCTGTTAGTTGGCGGGGTACAAACGTATTCCAAGTCATCTATCATTACGGATTCTGCCGCAGCAGCGACAGCCATGGCTACAGGCAAGAAAACAATGGCGGATGTCGTGGGACTTGTGCCGGTGTTTCAAGGAAAAGAGGTTCAAACTCCTGCTTATCTCCGGCCGGTGGCTACCGTTTTAGAAGGAGCGAAGCAAAAAGGGATGGCGGTTGGATTGGTAGCCACCTCCCCGATTCAGCATGCCACGCCTGCCGCTTTTTCTTCCCATGTAACAAATCGGGAACATTTCGATGACATTGCTGAACAGCAAGTGTATCAAGGACTCGACCTCGTGTTAGGAGGCGGAAAAGGGCCGTTAGTTCCACAAAACGAATGGAAAAAAGATCATCCGGGCCTACGGAAAGGTTATCCTCAAGACAAACCGATTCACGGGCGAAAAGATGGAGAAAATTTGTGGGGCGAACTCGAGAACTTAGGCTATCAAGTGGTGACAACGCGGAATGAGCTGAAATCGGTCAAGCAACTTCCCGTGTGGGGAACGTTCGCCGATAGCGATATGGCATATGACATCGACCGCAAATACCTCGACCTTCCTCAACCGTCATTAGCGGAGATGACGGAAAAATCGATTTCCCTTCTTTCAAAAGACCCACAAGGCTTCTTTTTATTCGTCGAAGGAAGCAAAGTCGATTGGTCGGCGCATAAAAACGACCCAGTCGGTATGGTGAGTGAAGTACTTGCATTTGATAAAGCGGTAGGCGAAGCTATTGAGTTTGCGAAAAAAGACGGGAATACGCTCGTTATTGCTGTTACGGACCACGGTACAGGCGGGCTGACATTCGGCAATGCGGATACGGATGACACCTATAAAACAGTAGCAAAATCCAAGGTGATTGGTCCGTTAAAAAAAGCGAAGCTCACCGTGACGGGGGCTTTGTCCCAATTAGACGAAGACAAAGGGAATTTAAAAGAAGTGGTAAAATTGTATGGACTAAATGAATTAACCATCGATGAATGGGGTCGGATTGCTAATGCGCCCCATATCGAAGAAGTATTAGCCGACATCATGGCTAAAAGAGCCCATCTCGGCTTTACCACTCACGGCCATACCGGAGAAGACGTGTTTTTATATGCGTATGGACCGGAAAAACCAACAGGGCTTCTCAACAATATCGACTTAGCGAAGAAGGTCGCCCATTTTTTAGGCCTGTCTTTAGAGCATGCAACGAATGTGTTGTTCGTCGATGGGGTTACGTATTTTAAGCAACGAGGTTATGACGTCTCCCTCGATACGTCAGATCAAGAAAATATCGTCATGGTCGCCAAAAAGGACGGCGTCGAATTCCGCTACCCGAAAAACAAAAACTTTTATTGGAAAAATGACAAAAAAGTGTCCCAACCAGGAGTGAACGTGTTTACGGGAGAAACGATGTACATTCCGTCTCCTCTCGTACCTTTTAGGGGAGCTATATCGGCAAGTAATTTTTTTACTTTAGTAAAAAGCAAGTAATTTTCTTTTCCGACTATTGTAAGTAATTCTGCTTCTCCAGTAAGTAACCGGCCAACTAAGCACGTTATTTCCTACTTTGGAAATTTTTTTCTACTTCTCAAAAGTTACCCGCCTGATCAAGCAGGCGGTTTCTTTTTTTGGGATTGGTGCTTCCGAAAAATTCCACATTTAATGAAGGCTAGGTGTGAGTGTCTCTGTATATGGACATACTTGGAATAAATTGTCCACCAAGAAGATGACATATTTCGCGTTTGACGTGTGATATAATGGGGAGAGATTTTTCGTGAAGAGGTGTTTTGGTTGATACGTGCGGTCGTATTAGATGAGTGGGCAACGTATTGGGAGGAGCGGTTAGATTCTTCTGATATGAAGGATCAACAAAAGGTAAATAGGGCATTTTATCTATATCATAAACGACATGTACAGTGGAGCGACGAACATGATAGCTTATTTTTACAGTTCCAAGTAGATGATTACGGCACGAAGTTCACTGGTTCAATTGATGTGGATGACTTTTATTTGTCTCGTTGTGATTGTAAGGAACCGGATTGTCCGCACTTGTTGGCGGCTTTTTTTTCGTTATACAGCCGGTCAAAAAGCGTAACGCGTTGGATTGAAGAATGGAAAAAGTCTCGTTCGACTACAGACATTTTTTCGCAACTTCAACGAGCGTCGACGTTGTTAAAACAAAAAGAACAACGCTTTCGCTCCCATTCGGTCGAAGCGTGGAACGAACGGTTAACCGAGGCATTTGCGACGTACGATTCGGCCGTTGTCCAGAAAAATCCTTACCTTTTGATGAACCTCCTCGACTCGTATTTTTTACGGATTCGACAAACTGAGCCCGTCGAAGAGGAAATGAAAAAGTTATACCGTTTATATTCCGTTTGTTGGCTCTTATATCAGTTACGCGAGGAAACACGGACGTGGAATTTTTCTAAAAATGAATTGGAGCGCAGTGTGTTTTCCCATTTTCATTACTTAGTAGAGATGGCGGAAAAAGCCGTGAACAACCTTCCTCATCCTCTACCTTTTTCGTTTGATCCGTTTCTTTTGGAACTTCGGACGTGGGCTCGAGACTTTATAGCATGGGATGATGATCTTTTCCCGTTTTACTTCGACGTCTATCGCTTTTTATGGACGGATGTGTTTACAAAAGCTACTTGGCGACAGGAAGAGATGGAGACGTTACAGGATCTGCGGATGCCTAATATTTTGGCAAACATCCATCATTCGCTTCTTTTAAAAAATGACGACTTGGCGGAAAAATTCTTTTCCCTTGCTGCGCCTGATGTTCTTTATTATGTGTCGTGGTGGATTGAATGGTTGGCTTCATTGAATGACTCTAAGCGTATGAGCCGATTGTTAACGTGGATCGAACATTCGCTTGAGCCCTTTTTACAAACGCTGGAAACGAACTATTTACGAACTCGGTACATTCAGTCGCTCCTTCAACAATTCAAACGGTACGGCATTGTAAACGAACATCCGAAGCAAATGGAACGGTTGATGCGCGCCACTCTTCCTTATAGTTACTATCACTATAGCGACTTGTTATATGAGCAAGGATCCTATCAACAATGGGTTGAATTGCAGCTGTACATGGGCCACCGGGCAGACGACCTTCCTACCGAAGAATTACGAACGATTCAAAAGGAAGCACCGGAGCTTTTACTTGCGCTCTACCATGATACCGTACACTATCATGTCAATCAGCGAACCCGGCAGCATTACAAACTAGCGGTGAAATATATAAAAAAACTACATACCATTTATAAAAAATTAAAACGGCTTGACCAGTGGGAGCTCTTCCTTACTACACTTCAAGAGGAAACAAAACGATTGCGCGCGTTTCAGGAGGAACTAGAAAGGGGAAAATTAACGCATGTTAACGGTTAATACGGTGTTCGTGTCTATAAAAAAATTAAGTCGTTCCCGTTATTTCATTTACACTCCGAACGAACATATCGGAACGATGAATTTGAAAAAGCTGTTTATTTGGCATGAGGAAAGCTTTTACGGATCGATGCTGGAAACCAAAACGGAAGGACGGGATATCGGGTTCGTCATTAGCGCCTGGGACCTGTTAACTCTATTCGGACGCCGAACGTATAACTCCTTTTTACCGTGGGAGTGGGATGAACCGTTACAAGTTCTCCATGACGTAGGACCAGATGTTTATAAGGCCATACAAAATGCGAAAGTTCAGCCGACAGTCAGCGAAGACGGGACCAAACTACTTTGGAGCCTACCGGAAGAACTGTTCGCTCAAGTCGATGACAAAAAAATCTGGACAATTGAAAGCGAAGAGCAATCGGCACGATTATTTTTACAAACGATTGTGACAGAAAGTATGGAGAACCTTGTTAACAAGCACGCGGCCCAAGAACAGCTTTCTCCGCAAGAAATTGTCGCCTACTTTGACGAACAAAAATGGCAGGAATGGCTGAGAGGAAATGACACTCCCCTTCCGTTTACCATTGGGCTACGATTGTCCGAGCCGGAAGAAGGCGCAACGGAATGGCACTTGGAAACCGTTTTAAAAGACCGAAACAGCGAAGCCATTTTTCCCCTTTCGAGTACGTTACCACGCGGTTGGAAAAAACATATTCGAGCTGTCGAACAAGAACAAACCCGTTGGGAGCGTCTGTTTCCATGGCTTTATGAAGATGGCCAGATGAAAGACCGCTTATCGGATGAAGAAGCGTGGACCTTTTTATCGTCTTCTAGCGAAACATTAACCGCTCTTGGGGTACCGATTTTCCTTCCGTCCTGGTGGGAATCGATTCGAAAAGCCTCCGTGCAAGTAAAAGCAACGGTCAAACAAGAGACGTACCGGTCGTATGTAGGAATGAATGCGCTCCTTGATTTTGATTGGCGCTTGTCGATTAACGGGAAAGAGTTGTCTGAAGAAGAATTTCAACAGCTCGTTCACGAAAAACGAAATCTTGTGCGCATCAATGGCCAATGGGTGCAATTAGACCATCGATTGATTCAACGGTTGAAAGTATTGATGGAAGAAGCGAAGGAGAAAGGCGTTTCGATGTCCGACTTGCTCCATCAACAACTTGGCGACGAACCGCTCGTTGTAACCGATACGGAAGACGAACGCGAATTAGCTAAATTGCAATTTGAGTTAAGCCGCTCGTTAAAACAATGGCTTCGCCAATTAACGAATCCTAAAGACATTCCGCTTTTGCCAACACCGTTCGACTTACAAGCGACCTTACGACCGTACCAGCAGTTCGGAATGAGCTGGCTCTATTTTTTACGCGAACACGGCTTTGGGGCTTGCTTAGCTGACGACATGGGTCTTGGAAAAACCATTCAATTGATTGCGTATTTGTTACACGTACGGGAAAAAGAAGCTCCCGACACGCCTGCCCTCATCATTTGCCCGACATCGGTGCTTGGAAACTGGCAGCGGGAGCTTGAGCGGTTTGCTCCCTCCCTTCGTGTCGGGACGCATTACGGAAGTCACCGGACAAAAGGCGAAGATTTTACCACATGGGCCGCTTCGTCTGATGTCATTTTGACGACGTACACCTTAGCTCATTTAGATTTTGATGAACTCTCAAGCGTAAAATGGAGCACGATTGCCTTAGATGAAGCACAAAACATTAAAAACGCCAACACGAAACAATCCCGAGCCATCCGAAAGCTAAAAGGACAGCACCATATTGCGTTAACAGGAACGCCAATGGAAAACCGGTTGGGCGAATTGTGGGCCATTTTTGACTTTATGAATCGTGGTTATTTAGGATCGTTGGCCCAGTTTCAAAAACGGTTTATCGTTCCGATTGAACGCGATGAAGAAGTGGACCGTATCCAGGCGTTACAGAAGCTTATTCGTCCCTTCCTCCTCCGCCGCTTAAAAACGGACAAAGAAGTAGCCTTGAACTTACCGGATAAGCTCGAGCAAAAAGAATATTGTCCGTTAACGGATGAACAAGCAGCCCTGTACGAACAACTCATTCAAGATACGTTTGCAGAATTACCAACGTTAACCGGTTTGGAACGTCGAGGGAAAGTGTTGCAAATGCTCAATCAATTAAAACAGTTGTGTAACCATCCGGCCCTCTACTTAAAAGAAACAGCGCCGGCCAATTTGTTAGAACGATCCGAAAAACTACAAAAAACGTTGGACCTGATTACCGCTTGTCTCGATCAAAACGAAGCGTGCCTTCTATTCACCCAATACTTGAAAATGGGTGAAATAATTCAACAAGTCATCAAAAAACACTTCGGAATAGACGTCCCATTTTTAAACGGGAGCATGCCGAAACAACAACGAGATGACTATGTACAACGATTCCAAGAAGGCGAATTTCCGATTTTTCTTTTATCCTTAAAAGCAGGAGGAACGGGACTCAACTTAACGGCAGCGAATCATGTCATCCATTATGATCGATGGTGGAATCCGGCGGTTGAACATCAGGCGACCGATCGTGCCTATCGAATAGGTCAACAACGGTTTGTTCACGTTCATAAATTGATTACTGTCGGCACATTAGAAGAAAAAATTGACATCATGCTTGAAAAAAAGCAATCGTTAAATGACCAAATTATTCAATCCGAGCAATGGGTCACAGAACTCTCAGACGAGGAACTTTATTCTTTACTCGCATTAACTTAAGACGATGGAGACGGCTTTTCTCTTTCGATATGAAAAGAGTAAAGCCGTTCATTTTTGTGATCGTTTGGTTGCTTCCACTTTCCTAACCACATGATCGAGGAACCTTTTTTAATAAGAAAACAAGAATACAACTCTTCTAATATCTCCTCCGGTATTTTCGGTGTTGAGGGAAAAATCTGTTCAATCGTTAACATTCGTTTCATGACATCCATCGTCACAAGAACTTCCCAGGTGACATGATACGTATGAATACAAACTTTCAGGCAGGAATTTGGTGACTGTAGAGGTATTCGCAGGTAAGGAGTTGGTTCTTCACGCGATAGCATTGTATCCGATAAGGCAATTCCTTGAAGCGCTTCTGCAAATGAAAGGCTTGGGGCAATAACCCATCCGTTTTTTAAATTTTTCTTTCCTTTCATAATGAGACTAAATTTTTCATTTGGTGGCGGCAATGCATCATCGGATCGAAGTAAAATATTTCTTTTCACCAGCATGACACCCTCCTTTTGGCCTACAAAATAATTGAAAATGGTACAATTTTCCTGTTCCTTCCATACTATTCTACAAATTTTTCGTATCTCCTTCTTCTTTTTTTCATGAGCTTTTAAAAATGAACATAAATTGACGTTCATATTATGAACATCCGCAGGAAATGAACGGGAAAAACCGTTATCTTGAAAATAATAATGTCTGAAAGATTAAGGGTGAATATGAATGTCCCTTGTACATAAAATTACGGAACTTCGTAAATTACGAGGATTGACACAAGAAGAAGCCGCGAAACGGTTAAACATTTCCCGTGCGACATTGTCTCGTTATGAGAACGGCCAACAATCGATTCCAGCGGAGATGATTGAAAAAATTTTACACGTATACGATGCGCCGATTACCACGTTATTTCCTACCGATGAAGAGACCGTTCAGTCGTCTGCCTCTGTACTGAGGGAACGGTTCGAAAAGTCCGATTTAGAGCGAATTCATCAATTGTTAAAGGAATATCCAGAGCTGCAACAATCGTTAGTCGAGATTTATCATTTTCCACAAAAAAAGCGAGACTTATCGGTAAAGCAACTTGTTCATTTAACGCAGTTTTTTAAAAAAGAAAAGATTTAAAGAAAAAAGCCGGCGGGAAGGACGATGCCGGCTATATTTGTGAGGACGTATAGGGGATATACAAGGAACGATTCTCTCTTGGAGCAAGTATGTGAATGAATCAAATCAACTTTGACGAGCTTTGTCAGTTAACTCGGTGACTTGCGCTTCTAATTGCGATATTCGCTCGTGCGCTTTAGCGACTAAGCGGATCAAATCTTGGACAAGAAGCTCGGTACGTCGAATTTGTTGATACATCGGTTCCACCTGAACACACCTCCTTACACCAACCTTTTCGTGGCATCACCTCCTTTGTAGGGGGCTTGTGCACATAAGGGCTGCCACTATTTTTCTAACGGATGCAGCGAGCGATCTTCTGCAGGCTTTCCCCCTAAAAATTTGACTGAATCCGCGATGACTTCAGTAACATACACTTTTTTTCCTTCTTGGTTTTCGTAGTTTCTCGTTTGAAGACGCCCGGTAACACCTAAGACAGATCCTTTTTGACAATATTTAGCCGTGTTTTCGGCCGTTCGATTCCATAAGGTACACAACACAAAATCCGCTGTTGACTCCCCATTTTCATTACGGTACGGCCGGTTTACCGCCAACGTCACATTTAATACCGCACGTCCCTCCGAGGTATACCGAAGTTGAGGATCTTTCGTTAATCGCCCGACTAAGGTCACCTGGTTAATCATACTACTATCTCACCTCATTCTGTCTAAGTTAGTTCCATCATACTTGCTTTATGACGACTAGTAAAATGTGGAAATTTTGATTTTCGAGCCTCTTTTTAGGTGAATATGACTTAATTCCTTAGCGAAAATCAAATTTTAAGCGTAGATTGAATCTAAAAATCGATTTTTACCATTTTCCTCATTTTTTTTCATCGTTCGACACGTGTTCTTTCATTCATTAGAACATTTAGTATTTTCCAGTTTGTATGGTATAATCAATTCAAATCTAGACGTGAAATGTTCGTTGGACATTGCCTCACACCCCTTAAGGAGGATCGATATGAAAACTTTTAAAATCATTTCGCTGCACATCGTCGAAGAGCATCAACTTCGAAATATTGAATTGATCGATGGGTTGATTATTAATAAGGAAGATGAAAATCGGACATGGTTAATCGAAGCCTTTATTGATGGGTCGTACTACGATTACTTCCGCGACTTGCAACAACAACCAAACGATATCGAAGTACAAGTCGTCATCACTCACGCAGCGAACGATCCTGCTCTGTTTACCTGCCATATCCGTTGCGTAAAAAAAATGGATGAACACCTCAGCATCTTATTCGAAGCAAAACTCAAAAAAGCGCGCAGTGAATACGCAGAATTATTGTTACAAAATTTAGTCGACGAAGGATTGTCCGGTCAAACACTTGTCAATACGTTTAAAGAAAAAATGAAAGAAAAGCCCCGCCTAAAAGAGCGAGAACAATCAAAAAGCTAACTCAACATCGCTGTGAAGCTTTGTTGGGTTAGCTTTTTTCTTCTGGGGATTGGGTTAGGTTCCGGGCAAATTTCATCTATAGGTCAAGGTTCCCGAATGAAAAGACTGTTTCCAACCATAATAAATAAAAAACTCCCGCTTTAAGCAGGAGTTGATTTTGTATGTTGTTCGCGTTTCTTTTTTTCTTCGTTGAGCACATCAAGGACGTATTTCGCTTCTGCTTTACATGAGTAATCCTTTTCAATACCGAGTTCGTTTTGAAGCCTATTAATTTCTTCCATCTGTTCGTTGGTTGGTGGGGTCGTTAATATTTTTTCAATCGTTTCGTTAATTTTTTGGGCTAGTTCTTCATGAAACGATGGATTCGCTTTGATTTCATCGCTCACTTTATCGTACCAAGTCGATGCCGTGGTAATATACATACGCCACGCTTGAATAAAATCCTCTAAGCTATATTTATGTTCATCCCATTGAATGCTTGCCATATATTGTTCAAAAACAGTCATGATGGATCGAGTAATGCTGATTTTTATTCCAGAAGCTAAGTCTTTTAACATCTATTTTAAGTACCCCCTAATCAATACTGTTTTCACCTTTTTTACTATATCATATCTACATTACCAAAAGTACTATGATTAAACAATAATGACCAGAGTAATTCATGGTAATACATCCATATCCTTTCAAACTTTACCTTATTATAGCGATTCTTATTAAGACTGTAAATGAGAAAAGCAGGGATTATCCCTGCTTCACTTTTATTGATCTACATTGTCTTGATCTTCACGGTCACGTTCATCCTCGATGAGTTCCTCTTGTTCCGTATTATCGTCTAGAGTCGGATCCTCATCACCAGGTGTGTTGACATCGTTCTCTGCATCATCGTTATCCAGCATGTCTCCATTGTTGTCCATCATGTCTTGATCATCGCCATTTAAATCGTCATTAATGTCTTCTTCAACATCTGGAACTACGTCGTCAGCTGGCGGAGGTGGTTCTTGGTCGTTTTGGGCACAGCCAATCATGAGCATCGCCGCTAGTGCTGAGCCACCGATGATGTGTAACAAACGTTTGCTCATCGTTATACCCCTTTCATTAAGTTATTCTTATTATTGACCGTCATTCGGTCTTTTGTTAGCTTTACCCAAAACGACGAAGTTATGACAACTAATTTTTAAAAGTTGTTATTTATTAATATGGTTTTACACATAAAGCCCTAATTGTCACATAGAACTTTGGTTTTTTGTTCATAGAACGTTTATTTTGGTACATAGACACCGCCATTGGCTCATAAAACTACCTATTGGACACTTTCCTTCCACACTTATTACACATATCAATAAGAAAATCCCCCAAAGCACTTTGGGGGATTTACGTTATTGTTTGTCACCGAGCGCAAACATTATTTCTGTTTCACAGACGATTTCGCCGTCGACTGTAGCGACACCTTTTCCTTTACCCATAGAGCCACGAACGCGAATCATTTCGACTTCAAGGCGAAGTTGGTCGCCTGGTTTGACTTGGCGTTTAAAGCGGCAGTTATCGATTCCTGCAAAAAAGGCAAGCCGTCCACGGTTTTCTTCCTTTTTTAACATCGCAACTGCGCCTACTTGGGCTAAAGCTTCAACGATGAGAACACCTGGCATCACCGGGTAGTCTGGGAAGTGACCGTTAAAAAATTCTTCATTGGCCGTAACATTTTTTATCCCAACCGCACGCTGGCCTTCTTCAATTTCTACTATTTTATCGACTAATAAAAATGGATAGCGATGGGGAATAATTTCTTTAATTTGTTGTACATCTAGCATGAACATTCCTCCTACAACACCTACTAATGTTCCACGGCGTTATTCTTTATTCACTAAATCAATAATATGCGTCCATGTGGATTTTTTGAATGTATCGCTTGGCTTTCCGTCACCGATGACCCCGTACCCGACTACAGCACCTACCACCAAGGAAACGAATGTTAAAACGACCACGATGATTAGACGTAACCAAATTGGAATTAAGCGAACTCGAACTCGTTTTTTCGTACGGGAAGAAGGTTCGCCTTCCTTCTTTTCTTTTTTCACTTCTTCCCTTGTTTTCACTATTTGTTGAACTTCTTCTGCCACGTCATGTCGCCTCCTTTAACGGATGCCGTTAATCAGCCCTAACATTTGATCGGCTATGGAAATCGCCCGCGCTTGAAACTGATAGGAGCGTTGTACTTGTAGCATATCCGTCATTTCTTTTCCTAAATCAACGTTCGATTGTTCTAAAGCTCCTTGAGCGACTTGAATGTCCGTTCGATTTTCACCTACTAAATCGACCCATACATCTTCACCCAATTCGTTCACGTTTTCCGGCATTCCGAGCAGTCCGTTTCCTTTTTGCTCTAAAAATTGCGGCCTTAAAATCGAAACCATCCCAAGTTCAAACGTTTCTTGTGCGCCATTGTCGTATTGGACGGTGAAGTCGCCATTATTGCTAATGGTAAATTTTTTGGCATCAGCCCCGAAGGTAATGATGTTTTCATTCACATCAACGATGGGTAATCCGCTTCCGTTCACAAGCATGATTTGATTTTCCCCAACCGGTGACAGGTAAAACGCACCGTCTCGTGTCAATTGAATGGACGTACCACCGTCCTCGTCAGCAACGAGTACTTTGAAAAATTGCCGTTTATCTAAAATAGCGACGTCTAAGTCACGACCAGTTTGTTTTAATGTGCCTTGTGTTAATACTAGCGCTGCCTGAGCAAGTTTTGCGCCCGTGCCTTGACGAATACCTTCTGCCGTCAGACGGCCTACTTCTTTCTCTGGATTCGGCTGATTGTTAAACTGTTGATACATGAGTTCACTAAATGTTGTCGTGCGTTTTTTAAATCCGGTCGTATCCACATTTGCTATGTTGTGGCTAATGATATCCAATTGTTGTTGGAGCTGGTTCATCGTATTTGATGCTATGATCATTGTGCGATTCATCGTTATTTCCTCCTAATTGATGCGCCTTAACCAATGCGACCAATTTCGTTCGCCGCTTTTTCCATGCTTCGATCGTATGCTTGCAGCACTTTTTGATTCGCTTCAAAGGCCCGGAATGCGGTTAACAAATCTGTCATCGTCCGCGTTGGATCGACGTTGGATCGTTCAATAAATCCTTGGCGTAACTGATATTGCACACCGTCCACTTCATTGGCGTTTGGTAATGTTCCTTCAGGTAAACGATACAGCCCTTCGCCATCTTTTTGTAACGCATGCACATTTTCCGCAAAGGCAATACCGATTTGGGCGATTTCTTGACCGTTCGCTTCAATTACCCCGTTCGGTCGGACCATAAAATCATCATTCGGTAGTTGAATGCGGTTTCCTTCGTCATCCAGCACATACCATCCGGCAGATGTCGTTAAAAACCCTTCAGGATCTATGGTAAAGTTTCCGTTTCTCGTATAGCGCACACCGTCTGTTGGATGTTGAATGGTAAAGAACAACGCTCCATTTAAACCGGTCTCTTCTGATGTAGGAACGAGCACATCGAGTAAGGCAAGGTCAGTAGGAAGCGACGTTTCTTGTAAGTCCCCTTGCTTAAAATTCGGAATCGCTTCTTGCATATAAACTCCAGTATTTAGTGAACCAACTGTCGGTGTTTTTAAGATGTTAAGCTTTTTTTCCGTTGGTATCGTCATTTCATCGATTCGTTTTAATAACATTTCTGGAAACGCGCGCATCGCTGATTGATCGGCTTTAAAGCCTGGAGTATGTACATTCGCCATATTATTCGTAAGCATTTCTGCTTTTCGTTGGTAAGCAATCATACCGGACGCTACCGTGTAAAAACCGCGGAACATAAAATTCACCTCAAACCGTTACA
Source organism: Aeribacillus pallidus (assembly GCF_050478865.1). Lineage (NCBI taxonomy): Bacteria > Bacillati > Bacillota > Bacilli > Caryophanales > Bacillaceae > Aeribacillus > Aeribacillus pallidus. Next base: position 18,159 of record NZ_JBCNBW010000069.1, read on the forward strand.
ATATCTCTTATTTATTATAAGCCATTCTTTGGAACAGCGGTATCCTAATTTTGTCCAATCTATTTCCATTTCTAGGCCAAAAATACTATTAGTGATCTACGTAAAACACTCTCTTACGTATGGTCATTCATCGATGTGCTAATGGCAATTGGCATGAAAGTCTGTTAAACGATACTGTTCATATTTATACATTTCGCTACGCTCAAGTATGGGTCTGGCGGCTTCTTGTTCCCGCTGGAGTCGCCGCCTTTCGCTTCAAATGAATAACTTGGACATATAACATAGCCTTTACAAAAAGAACAGCGAAAAACGGAAACACAAAGAGCAATGTTCATCCTGTTAAGAGCATTCCGAATAACAGTAAAAATTATCCACAATAATTTCAGGGTAGTGTCATTGTAAAAAAAGAGAAAGGTCGCCCCTTTCTCTTAGCCTAGATATCTTGCTGAAATCTTGTCTATATTCTCAAGCATAATGCCTGTACCGATGGCTACGCAGTTCATTGGATTATCCGCGATGAATACCGGAACTTTTAATTCTTCTGCTAACAGTTGGTCAATGCCGTGAAGCAATGCACCGCCACCTGTTAAAATAACGCCACGATCAATAATATCCGCAGACAATTCTGGTGGAGTTTTTTCCAGTACGTTTTTCGCGGCTTGTACAATAACTGATACCGATTCACGAAGTGCTCCTTCAATTTCTTCAGAGTTTACGGTAATCGTACGTGGAAGACCTGTCACCATATCGCGGCCGCGAATATCCATTTCTTCTTTACGAGATCCCGGGAATACGGTACCGATATTAATTTTAATATTTTCAGCTGTCCGCTCACCGATTAACAATTTATATTTTTTCTTAATATAATTTAGAATTTCCATATCGAACTTATCGCCCGCCATCTTAATCGAAGAGGAAGTAACAATATCGCCCATGGATAAAACGGCTACGTCGGTTGTGCCGCCACCGATGTCAACGACCATGTTTCCGCTCGGTTGGAAAATATCCATGCCCGCACCGATCGCCGCAACTTTTGGTTCTTCTTCGAGGTATACTTTTTTCCCGCCGCTTTTGTACGCCGCTTCTTTAATTGCCTTTTGTTCAACACTCGTAATATTCGTTGGACAGCAAATTAAAATACGCGGCTTCGATAAAAACCCTTTCACGTTTAACTTATTAATAAAATGTTTAAGCATCGCTTCTGTGACGTCAAAATCGGCAATAACGCCGTCTTTTAACGGACGAATCGCCACGATATTTCCTGGTGTGCGGCCGACCATGCGCCGTGCTTCTTCACCGACTGCAAGTACTTTGTTTGTATTTTTATCAATCGCCACAACGGAAGGTTCATTAAGCACAATGCCGCGACCTTTTACATGAATCAATACGTTTGCCGTACCTAAGTCAATTCCAATATCTCTAGAAAACATGCCTAGATAGCTCCTTCCTACACCTTTATTCCACAAAACAACTACTATCACTTATTTATGACAAAAAATACATCATCTTCCAACGTTAATTATTTTTATCCCTAATTGTTTATTTTAGCATAGTTCATTTCCTTAAAAAATGGGGAGATGTAAAAAAGTTTTCAGACGTCTGACAAAAATTCGTCAGCATGCTGGATGTGAGCTCACATGCTTTTTTCAAAAGGCTCTATTAAACGATACTGTTGATATTTATTCATTTCGCTACAGGCGGACGCTTTCCGCAGGCAAGCCGCAAGCCGCTTCCCTCGCTGCGCTCAAGTAAGGGTCTTGCGGCTTCTTGTTTCCGCTGGAGTCGCCGCCGTGTGAACAACTTGCTATAAATCAACAATGAAATTTATCATAACCTTTCAAAAAAAAGAGGACCTATTTTCATAGGACCTCTACATCCCATTATTTAATTGTGCTTTTATTGTACTGTTCCTCTTTTTTGTACTTTTGCTTTGTTGCTTCCCCTCCACGTAGATGACGGATCGATTTATGATAATCAAGAATGGCTTTTACTTGACTAGCTAGTTCTGGATTGATTTCAGGTAGCCTTTCCGTTAAATCTTTGTGGACAGTACTTTTGGATACGCCAAACTCCTTGGCGATCACGCGAACTGTTTTTTTCGTCTCCACGATATACTTTCCTATCTTGATAGTTCTCTCTTTGATGTAATCGTGCACACCACTCGCCCTCCCTAAATTGGATGAGAGAAGTGTGAAATGAGACTCGCTTTCTACGTTGAAGTACTGAATCCCGCATGACGTATGTATGCGGCAGAAAGTAAACTACTTCCTGTCATTACAGCAAATAATCATATCTATAACTTGATTAAACGGGTTTTCTACGATTCCTCACCTCAAACACTCTCTTTAATTTTGTCAGGTTTGTAACATTTTATTAGCTTGGATGAAAATATATTCGCAAAAAACACAATAAGGACAAGGGGTTTGCACGATTTTTCGAAATTTTGTTCCAAGGAGAGAAGATCATAAAAATTTTTCAGGAAAAATAACGTCTAAACGGACCAACAACCTAGGAATGTGAGCAAAAGCGAAGAGGAAATATTGGAACGTTTTTGAGCACTTGATAAGAGCAATTCGAGAGCAAAAATATTACGTTTAAGAGACAGATATGAGCATTTAGAATAAGAGAACATCCCGCCCTTCGTTGCACTTTTACCCACTTGGTTTTCAGTTTCTTCCAGCATTTTTCAAGCGCAACAAATAGACAAACGGTCACCTCAACAAGATGACCGCTTGAAACAACTATACGGTTTTCTTTAGCCACACTTCACCGTCCTTGTAGACGACTTCTTCTGGATAGCGTAGGTTGACGACTTCGTCTTGTTTTTCCTTGGAAGGGACTTCAGTTAAAAGCGATACAATGATGTTGGCCACAAACGCAGCAAGAGCTCCAAAAATTCCTGCTCCGGTATCTTTAATTCCTAAAATCATCCATCCAGATTTGGCTAAGAAAATGTAGCTTAACGTCACAATAAGACCAATGACCATTCCCGCAATGACTCCTTGCGCGTTGGAGCGTTTCCACCAAACACCCAGAACGAGTGCTGGGAAGAACGTACCTGACGCTAACGCAAACGCCCACGCGACGATCTGGGTAATTACTCCCGGTGGATTTAAGGCAACTAACCCAGCAAAAATGGTTGCCGCTGCAATCGATAGCCGAGCGACTACTAATCGATTTTTCTCTGTTGCGTCTGGCTTAAAGACCCGATAATAAATGTCATGGGCAAGTGAAGAGGATATCGCAATCATTAATCCGCCTGCTGTGGACAAAGCAGCAGCCATTGCACCCGCAGCCACAAGACCGATTACAAATACGCCTAAGTTAGCAATTTCCGGTGTTGCCATCACAACAATGTCGTTGGAAATCATCATTTCTTGCCATTGTAAAACACCGTCCCCGTTGCTATCGGCGATTTGTAGTTTACCAGTATCGACCCATGTCGACGTCCACGCTGGCAGTTCCGATATTTTACTTCCTGCCACTTTTGTTAATAAAATGAACCTAGAAAACGCAGCGTAAGCAGGTGCAGATAAGTATAATAGACCGATAAAGAGCAACGCCCAAGCACCAGACCAACGTGCCGCTTTCATCGTGGATACGGTATAAAAACGGACAATGACGTGTGGAAGTCCAGCAGTACCAGCCATTAACGTAAACAGCAAGGCTAAAAACTGCCACTTTGTCCCATTTTCAAACGGCGCAAAATATTCAGAGATTCCCAGTTCCCGATCGATTTCGCCCATTTTACCGACAATTTCTCCATAAGAAATCCACGGAATGGGATTGGAAGTCAGTTGCAAGGACATAAAAATAACTGGTATGAGATAAGCAATGATTAAAATTAAATATTGCGCGACTTGTGTCCACGTAATTCCTTTCATTCCGCCAAAGGCCGCGTAAAAGGCGATTAGAACAACACCAATCATCGTCCCAATTTTGGCATCGATTTCAAACAAGCGACCTATCACGACCCCTGACCCTGACAGCTGTCCAATCGAGTATGTAAAACTAATAATAATCGTACAAATGGCCGCAATGACGCGAGCGAAATGGCTATTGTACCGGTCTCCGATAAATTCCGGTACTGTGTAGCGACCGGACTTCCGTAAATGTGGTGCAAGTAAGAAGGTAAGGAGTAAATAACCGCCTGTCCAACCCATAATGTAAGCTAAGCCGTCATAACCTAAAATCATCACCGTTCCGGCTAGTCCAATAAATGAAGCGGCACTCATCCAGTCGGCCCCAATGGCCATCCCGTTAAACACTGACGGAACCCCCCGACCTGCGACGTAAAAGTCGGATGTTGCACGGGCTTTGTTAAAAATGGCAATTCCAATATACAACGCGAACGTGGCTAAAATAATGGACGTTGATACAAGAAACTGTGTATCCATTGTATTCCCCCCTTTGTCTCATTTGGCTACTTATTAACCGCTTTCCCTGAGGTCTCTACTTTTTCTACACGCTTAACAAGTCCGTATTTTTCGTCTAACCGGTCACTTACTTTGGCGTTAACAAATAATAAAACGATAAACGTTACGATAGAACCTTGGGCGCCCATGAAATAATGGAACGGAAAACCGTTAAACGTTACCTGCGAGAACGGCTCTGCGAACAGAACAATGCCAAAAGAAACAGCAAACCATATAAACAAATAAAGACATAGATATACCGTTTTTTCTTTTACATACTTGTTCACGAGCTGTGGATCCATTTTTTCCATATTAGGTCCCCTTTCTTTTAGGCTCTGTTAAACGATACTGTTGATATTTATACATTTCTCTGCAGGCGGACGCTTTCCGCGGGCAATCCGCAAGCCGCTTCCCTCGCAACGCTCAAGTAAGGTCTAAGTAAGGTCTTGCCTGGCTTCTTGTTCCCGCTGGAGTCGCCGCCGTGTGAATAACTTGCTAAAAATCAACAATGACATATAACATAGCCTTCTTTTAAAAAAATTACATATGGATGGACGTGTCGATTCATAGAAGCTGAGTGAAGAAATGACTGTAGAAATTCATGGAGAAAAAACGGAAGAAGCTTTACGTTAGCGAGAAAATAAATTTGACCGTCTCCCAAAACGGTGCGGGCACTAAGACGATTTGAATAAAAAAATAAATAAAAATTGATAAAAACGGAATAGCTAAGAAAAACGTCTTTTTGTACTTAAGGGCTAGGATGAGTGAAATTGCGGTTATCGCCATTAACAGGATAAAATCAAGCACGTCAACCCTCCTTTCAAAGAAAGTGCTATCACAATTAATAATTTTAATCTTTAGAAAATTCTATATTTTACATTATTAATTTTTGTTCCCAATTCGTCAAGGGCAATCCATAGACAATTTTTTTATTAAGCAAGACATAATTTGACAAATGAGGCACTCACGAGTGGCTTATAACTTGCCAAATTTGGAACATAGAACACCGATTTGGCTTATAGAGGTGGTTTTAGGTATAGATTTTAAAAATAGGCTCATACCAGGGTCCGCCCCCCTTCACACTGGGCTACTACTCCTACTGACCACAAAAAAAGCCTGTCCGAATAGTGGACAGACTCGCGATTTATTCGTTGTCTGATGTGGAATCAGAGGATTGTTCGTTTTCTTCCGCACTTTTTTCTTCGGTTGTCTCTTCTTTATCCGAAGATTGTTCTTCCGCTTGTCCTACTTCGTCGAGTGAAGAAAGAGATTTGTTGAAGTAGTCTAACGGATTGACAGCTACGTCATTTTTGCGGATTTCAAAATGGACATGCACACCAGCTTCTTGGTTAAATTCGCTTTTTCCAGCCTTTGCAATGACTTGACCTTGTTCTACATCATCGCCAACTTCTACCGCAATGTCTTTTACAGATTGGTAGCGAGTGACGACTCCGTTTTCGTGTTCAATTTCAATGACATTCCCTAAGAATGAATCTTCTTTGACTTCTTTGACAGTTCCGCTAAGTGCCGCTAATACATCGAATGACTCGCCGTTTTTCATTCCAATATCAATTCCCTGACTTGGGTAGTAATTATTTTTATAAACTACGAGTGCGGCTACTTGCTCTTCTTCTGAACCGTTAAAGTCGTAAAACTGAGTCACGATTTGGGCTTCATCTTCATTTTCCACAGGCATTAAAATGTTTTCCACGGCACGGTTTACTTCTACTGCTGGATTGTCGAAGCCTTTACCGCTTTGTAAATCTTCATCTCCATAGCTACCGTAATCTTGTGGCTCTGCGACATCATCACCAGTTGTTTGGTACCAAAGAATACCAGAAATCAAAATGGCTGCTAGCGCTAAATACAAGGCTGGAAATACCCAACGTTTTCTAAAGAAGCTTTGCATGTTCCACTTTTGAGAAGATCGTTTCTTTTCTTCCTCTCTCATTTTCATCACCTCAGCAACCATTTTGAACACAAGAGGAAAAATATATACCTGTTGAAAAAAATTTTTTTCTATTATTATTTGTCAAAACTGTACGATTTATGTAAAAAGTTTTCTGAAGAAGACATGGTACAATAATATAACCATAGAGAAAGAAAAGGTGGATAGAAAATGAAACATTTCATTCGATTGCTGTTTACGGTGGCTCCGTTCATCTATATGGGACTAATCTGGTACTTATCGAGCCATCCGGATGACAAGGTGATTGCCCTTGAAAATGAATGGCTTGATCGGTGGTTCAAAGAATCGCTTCATCTGGTTGAATTTGGACTTTTGTACCTCATGTTCATCGCAGCGTTACTAGTAAACCGTCGATTAACGGTAACAGCTCATATTTTGGCAGCTATCGTCGCCAGTTTTTACGGATTTATAGACGAAATCCATCAAGCGTTCGTCCCATACCGATCTGCGTCTATTATCGATGCCGCCAAAGACTTAACTGGCGTAGCCTTTAGTTTTTGGTTTGTCAGTCGTTTTTATTTTAAAAACCCACGTTCATGGTTCGGTAAGAAAATGCAATCGTTTGCTAGTTGGATGGAAGAAAACAAAGAAAGGGTGACCTGATCAGGGGAAAGTTTGATCAGGTCACCCAATTTTTTATTGTACGTTTTCGGAACGATTCCTTGAAGTAAGAAACCACTTTTGGGCAATTAGTGTTTGGAAAATAAGAAATATCCCGCCCACCATCCAATATAAAGGTAACGCTGCTGGGGCTCCAATTGATATAAAGCCGATCATCAATGGTGAGATGAGTCCGATAATCTTCATTTGGCTTTGCTGTTCCTTTGGAACATTTCTTAACGAAAGATGCATTTGCAAGAAATAAACGGCCGATGCGATGAAGGCTAACAATAGATCCGGAGAACCTAAATCAAACCATAAAAATGAGTGGGAAGCGATGTTCTCCGAATGTGAGATGGCGTAATACAATCCCATTAAAATTGGCATTTGAATCAACATCGGTAAGCAGCCAATCGATAACGGATTCACGCCGTGTTGTTGATACAATTGGACCGTTTTTAATTGGAGTTCTTTCTGTTTTTCTGGAGTCGTGGCCTTTTGCAATTCTTGTTGAATTTCCTCTATTTTCGGTTTAATCACATCTAACTTTTCTTTCATGAGCTTACTTTGTTTTTGCTGCTTTAGTGTCATCGGCATTAATAGAAAACGGATTATTACCGTAATCATGATAATCGCTAGCCCGTAATTGCCGTTGAATACGGTAGCCATTCCTTCAATGCCAACCGAAAAAGGATTGACAAATAGATTTAAGAACCAACTACCACTATTTTCACTTTCTATCATATTACAACCTGTTAACAGAGTAAGTGCGAACAGAAATGCTACAACGTTGAAGATTTTCATCGTTTTCCTCCTCATTTATGGATTAGTTAGCGAGAAGGAAAACGCAATCCGATTCATTATCCACTCCCTCTTTTTTCTTTACAGTTTGAACGAGAAAAGGGAGCATCCACCCTGATGGCCATACGAATTGTTCAAGAATTCGTCTGCTTCTCGTTTCTATGGTGATTGGCCAAGCGTCTGAGTGCACCTGAAACGAACTCGAAGATTTCCATATATGTAAAAGCCAGAATAAGCTAATCACGTAACACATGTGAATGGTTACCATTAATTCTGGAGCATCGAACAGAAATTCTATATTCAATCACGTTCACCTCATTTGTATATACGAAATACAAGAGAAAAGGTTTCATTATGTTTTGCTTTTTAGTAGCACATAAGTTCTTGGCGTTGCCCTTCTATGTTGGTAGTAAATACAAAGATTGTCATGAAAATACCTTGGGAAGACCTTTTTAAAATTTAGCTATGTTATATTTCATTGTTGATTTTTAACAAGTTGTTCACACGGCAGCGACTCCAGCGGGAACAAGAAGCCGCAAGACCCTTACTTGAGCG
>NZ_JBCNBW010000070.1:0-23451 GCF_050478865.1 Aeribacillus pallidus
GCGTAATGTATAAATATCAACCGTATCATTTAACAGACATTCATGCCAATTGCCATTGGCACATCGATGAATAAAATAACAGCAAAAGTTATCCACAGTTATTTTAGGGTAGAACCTTAAATTTAAAAAGCTGATTCTACACCCATGGTTAGAATCAGCTCGCTTTTTATTTCTTCGCCGTCATTTTCGTTTCGTACGAATCGGTAGAAGTGATTTCAACACCTTTGTAAAAATGTTTGACAATTTCTTCATACGTTTTCCCTTCTTTGGCCATGCCATTTGCTCCGTATTGACTCATGCCGACACCGTGTCCGTAACCTTTTGTCGTAATGACCATTTGGTCCCCTTTTCGAACCCATGTAAAATCAGATGATTTCAAATTTAACTTTTCCCGTACTTCGCGACCGGTAAATTCTTTTCCGTTAATAACGATTTTTCCAACCCGGTTTCCTTCTGTCCGTTCAATGACTTTTCCGACCGATCCGTCCGTTGGCAAGGTGACTCCTAACAATTTTTCAAACTGCTCCACCGGAATCGTTTTTTTATCTATAAATTTTGGAGAGGTTTCATCCCATGGACTTTCGACACTTTTTAAATACGGATATTCGTTTTCCCAGTAGTCTTCCGAGTTTTCTGTATATCCGTTACTCGTAGAGAAAAACGCGGCGGCAATCGGTTGTCCGTTATAGGTAATAATTTGCCCTTTTGTTTCCTCCACCGCTTGGGTGATTTTTTCGATTTTCCAGTCGTAGTCATCTCCCCATATTTTTTTTAATTCATCTTTATTTTTGTAAACTTGGTGCATTTGTGTATCCGTGACGATGGCTCCGTTCGGTACGTCTTCGGTTGGATGAAGCAGTTGGTTGACGATATAGGTGCGCGCGGTTAAAGCTTGTGCTTTTAAAGCTTCTATTTCAAAATCGGCGGGCATTTCAGCTGCCACGACACCGACAAGATACTCTTCTAACGGTAAGTTTTCGACGAGACCTTTTTGGGAACGATAGACCGCCACTTCAATATCGTCTTCCGTTTCGGGTGTTTGAGCAGGTTGGTTCTCTGAATGCTCATCAAGCAGTTGTCCTACTTCTTTTGAGTCAAATGGAAGAACGACAAGCGCTGGGACACAAATGATTACAAAAATGAGTAGACTAATGATTATGATGATCGGTTTTACCTTTAACATGCTTGATGCCTCCAATTCTACAATTTTTCTGAAAAAACATTCACTCATTTCATATGTATGGGGTGGGACAGGCAATTATGATAAAAAAAGAAAAGACAGCCGCATCTTGTCGAAACAAGTCGGCTGTCTTTTCTACACATCTGTGTTTCCATATTAAAAAAATGGTCAGATATCAGACAAATCCATGTTACGCATTTAAATCCGTAACGATTTTTTCCACGACGATTTCTTCTTCTTTTACTCGCTCAATATCCGCACCAAGTGCTCTTAATTTTTCGTGGAAGTTCACGTATCCGCGATCTAAATGCTTGAGCTCCGTGACACGCGTATATCCTTCCGCTGCTAAACCAGCAATAATTAGTGCAGCGGCTGCCCGTAAATCGGTTGCGGCCACTTCGGCTCCTTGTAACTTACAAGGTCCATCAATAATAACGCTTCGCCCTTCAATTTTCACTTGGGCATTCATTCGACGGAATTCTTCAACATGCATGAAACGATTTTCAAACACGGTTTCTGTAATAACGCTCGTTCCTTCTGCACATAATAACAATGCCATCATTTGGGATTGCATGTCAGTCGGAAAACCTGGATGAGGCATTGTCTTTACGTCAATAGGCTTTAATTTTTCTGGTCCGATGACGCGAATGCCTTCATCTTCTTCGATGACAGTTACACCCATTTCTTTTAATTTTGCAATAAGAGAGGATAAATGCTCAGGCACTGCTCCTTTGACAAGAACGTTTCCACGGGTGATGGCAGCAGCGACCATAAATGTTCCTGCTTCAATGCGGTCAGGAATGATACTATGCTCTGCCCCATAGAGCCGCTCGACTCCTTCAATCCGAATCGTTTCGGTACCGGCTCCTTTGACTTTGGCTCCCATTTTGTTCAAGAAGTTCGCTAAATCGACAATTTCTGGCTCTTTCGCACAGTTTTCGATAATGGTTGTTCCTTCTGCTAACGTAGCGGCCATCATAATGTTTTCTGTCGCCCCTACGCTTGGAAAATCTAGATATATTTTAGCGCCTTTTAGTTTACCTTGAACATTCGCTTCAATGAATCCATTACCAACTTTTACTTCGGCACCCATCGCCTCAAAGCCTTTTAAGTGCTGGTCAATTGGACGGGAACCGATCGCGCAACCACCAGGCAGTGCGACGCGAGCACTTCCTTTACGAGCGAGTAATGAACCCATCACAAGGACAGATGCACGCATTTTACGTACGAATTCAAAAGGTGCTTCAATTAATAACTCTCTTGATGCATCCACAATGATTTCATGATTCGAAAACGTTACGTCCGCATTTAAGCAACGTAACACTTCGTTAATCGTATATACATCGGAGAGAGTGGGTACATCACGGATTATACTTTTTCCTTCACTTGCTAATAATGTTGCAGCGATAACAGGCAATACGGCATTTTTCGCTCCTTCTACTTTTACGGTGCCGTTTAGCCTCTGTCCGCCGCGGACGATGATCTTTTCCAAAGTATTCCCCTCCGCGTCCATTTTCTCTATATTAATATTCAATCGTTAGAATGGGTGTGCCAATCACGAAGGTTGTTTCAACGCCCATTCCTTCTTGTCGTAACCCAATTTGTATATTCATATCGTTATTCGATGACGGTACTTGTTGTGAAAAGCGTTTGGAATAGGCCGATATGGATACAAATCGGTCTTCTTTTAATGATTCGGTTTCTTTTGCTTCTAATCGTTGTAGTATATGTGCAGCTTTTTCCTGTAACAAATGTGTGGCAGATGGAGAAAACGTTCCTTTGACATAAGAGAAAACGGTCACGTCATTACCAAATAATCTTTTGATGCGATTGTTCCAAGTCTTTTCAATGAACGACTTTGTTTCGTCTGTCCATTGTGTACCAATTAATTGGAACGTGACATACGAGTAACGACGCCCATCGTGTTTTTTCGACAAGAGCTGCACAGACTCCTTCATTTGCTGATTGGTAAATGTACCAATCAATTTCCATTCATCACCTGATTGTTCCCATTCCCAAGCCATTTCTGAAAATTGGTGCTGTACCGTTTCAGCCATCTCTTGAAAGTCATGTTTCGACAAAATGTCGACTTCTCTTCTGCTGTGTATTGACCATTCAGAAATGACACCTTGTTCAGCACGGACGGCTTGAACGATTTGGAACAAATCATCGTATTTTACTGCTGCTACAGTGCTATTCCCAATATAGAAGAGAACATAACCTAAAAAAAGTGCAAGCAAACCGAAACAATTACCTTTCATTCCGACTCCTCCCCTTTACACAACATTCTTTCCAAGATGGGAAGGAGCATACATGGTAATTGTCGTCAACGTTTGACATTGCTCTTATGTAGGGAAGTGAAAACTTTGCACTCACCCAAGTTAAAATAATAGCATGCAACTTACATGATAATCAACTTACTTCCAAATGAAAACATGTAAGAAGTCCTAAGTTTTATAAACTGTTCACAAATTGGACAAGGAAAGGTAGCTGTTGAGACCAAAGCAAATATTGAAGAAAAAAATTACTTACAGTAGAACCAATCGCAATGGTTAACAATATATATAACATTCGCGCTTGAAATACTCGATTTGACCGTAGAAAGCGCTCAAAATTCAACGTTTGTAAAGCATAAAAGGTGATCGCAATAAAAAACAGATGTGACATCATACTAAACAATGCTTGGTACCCATACGTCTCTAACATTCCGACCTTTCCTCCTTTCAAAAAATAACCAAATTACATTGTACCACAGCTTTGCTTTTCCAAAAGATTGAAAGCGATTTTATTTTTTTGGAACTTTATTCATATTCTATTACAAAAATATTTCTAAGTATGTTAGTGATTTTTCGCAGTAAAAAAAACTGACTTTCGACATATGTAGCAGAAAGTCAGTTTTCTAATTTTTTTAGTTTTGTAAGGCCATCATATGCCTATCGGGGCAGCCTATGTGCAAATATTACACTTCTATGTGCCTTCTTGGGATCCATATGTGCCAAATCTCGCTAAAAAGCAATTGCTGACTGCCCCCAAATCATCGCAAGAAAACAAATGAAGATAGCGATTCTACTTCCCCACGATATCGCCAATGCTCCCGTTTGTTCAGATTTTCGAAAGTATAGCTGGACTAGTACTCCGAAATAGTACACGAGTGACAGAACAGTGCTTAACCCCATAACGATCGCAACAACCGATAAGTTTCCTTCGGCGGTAAAGAGCGCAAGAAACAGTTCCACTTTTGCAATAAATCCGGCCGTGCCTGGAATGGCCGCAAGCGATAAAATAAAGAAGCTGAGCAAAACCGTAAGAACGGGTGCCCGCTCGTACAAGCCAGCCACCGTTTGTAGTTCCACCGACCCTTCTTTTGTTTCTAACAACTGCAAGATTGCAAATACACCAATGGTCATAAATGTATACACCGTTAAATAAAACCACATCGCTTCAAACGTAAACGGAGATAGCGCCGCAAAGCTAGCCAAGACATACCCACCGTGGGCAATACTCGAATAAGCTAACATCCGTTTTAACTGTAGTTGTCGCAATGCCATGATATGACCGATAATCATCGATACACAGGCAATCGTGACGACAAACGGTTGAATATACGATAAAAACCCTTCCGACATCATTCCTCCGATCGGAATATGGACAAAAATTGTCCAACAAATACGGGCTAACAAGACGAATCCGGCCATTTTGGAAATCGTATTTAAAAAAGCGGTAATCGGAAAAGAAGCACCTTCGTACACATCCGGTGTCCAAAGATGAAACGGAACAGACGATATTTTAAAACCAATTCCAACAAGCAGCATGAAAAATGATAGCGCGACGATAAAATGCGTTTCACCACTTAACACACCAGTTAGCGAAGCAGCTATTTCCTCTAAGTTTGTTGACCCAGTCATCCCGTATAAATAGCTAAAGGCAAATAAAATGAACGCTGAGGCAATTCCCCCGTTGACGAAAAACTTCCACCCTGCTTCGCACGCGCTTTGTTGATGTTTGCGAATAGCCACGAGAATATAGGCAGGAATGGCTAAAAGCTCCAAGCTCACGAACAAGGTAATAATGTCGCCACTGGATGCGAGCATCATCGCCCCGAGTAAAGCAACAAGCAATAAATAATAGTATTCACCAGTCACTTGAACTCGGTGTTTACCGTCTTTTTCTTCTAGCGTAAACAGGCAGATCACTACAGCCCCGATTAACATGACGAGTTTAAATAGTTTAGCAATGATGTCTAAACGGAACGTATCGTACAAAATCGTGCCTCCCGGTTCGTAAAGAAGTTGAAATAACGCAAATATCGCTCCAAGTATAGCAATGATTGTGATGGCCGGAAACAGAAATTTGTATTTTCGCTTGGATGTGAGTAAATCGATAATTGATAGTAAAATGGTCGCACCTAGAAGGATGAATTCAGGAATCATTAACTGCCACGGTAACGATCGAACGACGTCCCATTCCATGATGATCACCTCCTATAAAGATTTATCATGAGTAATGGATATTTTCTTCTATAAAGAAGCGAGCAACTGTTGGATTGGATCATTAATCCATTGAAGAACAACCGCTGGGTAAACGCCTAATATGATGACAGCAACTGTTACGCTTCCTAAAGACAAAAGTTCTAAGCGGTTCATATCGCGGTAACGAGACTGATCAGTGCTTTCATTATGAACAAATAGCATATGAACAATCGCCCGAATCATGTAGACCACTGTAAGTAAAATGCCACCAATCCCTAGAACACCAACCATTGGATAAGGATCGAAAACGCCTATAAACGTCATTAGCTCGCTTATAAACCCTGAAAGTCCAGGTAATCCGAGGGAAGCAAGTCCAGCAATGAAGAAGCAGGTCGCTAGCTTTGGCGTCGTTTTCATCAGACCGGACAATTGACGAAATGAAGTTCCTTTCTCTCTTTCTTCTAACACACCGATGATGAAAAAGAAGATCGCTGCAAGTAAACTGTGGGAAACGACTTGATACATCGCTCCTTGGAGTCCCGCTTCGTTGAAGGCACCGATTCCCATCAAAACGAGCCCCATATGAGAAATGGATGCATAGGCGAGCATTCGGCGCAGTTCGGTTTGAACAAGGGCGGCAAAAGCACCAAGCAGGAAGTTTACGACGCCCCATACGACAAGCACCAATTGAAGTGATGAAAAAGATGTTGGAAACAATTCTACACCGAAGCGGTAAAGGCCGTATGCCCCTATTTTTAATAGCACACCAGCATGAAGAATAACGACCGATGGCGGTGCTTCCACGTGAACGGAAAGGACCCACCGATGCAAGCCAACAATTGGCAGTTTCAATCCAAAAGCCAGAAAAATTGCTACTAGGAGCCAACCTTTCATTTTATCGGACACGTACGTTTCATCGCCTAAGAAAAATTGCAGTTCATCGAACCGGACCGTACCAGTTCCCGCAAATAACGCAACAACGACAAGTAACAAAAACGCCGAACCTAAACCGTTATAAATAAGAAAACGATACGCTGCCTTTTCCTTATCAAACCCGCCCCATTTGCCGATTAAGAAAAACGTTCCAACTAACGTGAATTCAAAAAACAGGAAGAACAACAGCGCATTATCGGCTAAAAAGACACCGAGCATACTCGTTTCTAACAGTAAGAATAGGAGGAAAAAGCCTTTTACTTCCGAACGGATAACCAAAGACGCAATCGCAGCAACAGCCGATAACAAAGCCGTTAGGGCGACCATGAGAAAAGAAATCCCGTCAAGCCCAAAGTCGAAACCGATACGATACACGCCTTCACCAAACAACGTCCACTTTCCTAGATTCAACCAAGGAATGGACACGTCCCACTGTGACCAAGCCGTCCCTTGCCCCCACCAAATCGGGAGAACCCCAAAAAGCGGAAAAAATGCTGTACTCACTCCGATGATCCGAATGTGTCGCTTTTTGTCTTTCGGAACGAACAACAAGAGAAATAAACCTATCAAAGGGGAAAAGAGTATCCAAAACACAACCAATGAATGATTCATTTTACAGCCCCCCTATCCATAAATAAATCGCAAAAATAATCGTTCCTCCGACCCAGGCGACCGCCCCGTATGTTTGCACGTGCCCATTTTGCCAATGCGTAAAGCGATCTGATCCTTTTTCCACCCAAAACACGACACTAGAAACGATCCATTCGACAAACCCATCATCGAACCGTTGAACTATTTTTCCCTTCCAATCGACAATAGGAACCAGCCATTGTTCATACCATCGGTCCAGTAGATCTGTCCACGCCACCCCAACTACTTTAGCTCTTCTTCCATACAACCAGTACGCTAAGCCAATCCCCCCGAGTGAAAACATCGAGGCCACCCATGGGAGCCAGCTTGGTCCAGCGACACCTGCCGCTTCCCCTGTTAAAAACGCCGTAAACGGAGACCCTAGCCATCCGCTTCCGATGGCTAATACCGCTAACAACGCACTGGCCCACCCCATAACAGACGGTATTCTTCGAAGTGGAGCGGTCAGCCTTCCATCTCCTAAAAATGCGAGGAAAAAGAGGCGGAACATATAGAGAGACGTTAGTAAACTCGTTAATAACGCCAGAACGAACCAAATGTAGTCCCCGTGTTCCCACACCGTATGAAAAATGGCTTCTTTACTATAAAATCCGGACAACAACGGAACCCCACTTAATGCAAGCGCTCCAATCAGAAAGAGAATACCTGTCCCTTTTAGTGACGACCATAACCCGCCCATTTGCGACAGCTGTTGTGTTCCCGTGGCATGAATGAGCATCCCTGCCGCCAAAAACAATAAGGCTTTAAAAAATCCGTGGGTCGACAAATGAAACATCGCCGCCCCATAACCAACACTTCCAAGGGCAAGCATCATGTAGCCAAGTTGGCTAATCGTCGAATAAGCGAGCACGCGTTTAACGTCCGTTTGTTTCCAAGCAAGCCATGCCCCATACAACAACGTAACCGTTCCAATCGTTCCAATGGTCGCCAACACGACAGTACTACCGGTAAATACCGGGTAGAGCGCACCGACCATGTACACTCCAGCTGCTACCATCGTGGCAGCATGAATAAGTGCTGATACAGGAGTCGGTCCTGCCATGGCATCGGGAAGCCACGGATGCAACGGGAACTGTCCCGATTTTCCAATCGCCCCAAAAAAGAGGAGTAAGCCAATGACCGTGACCATGCCGTCAGCAATCTGTCCTCCCTCCACCGCACGGAAAATGGCATCGTATTCAAAACTTCCGACATGTAGAAATAGAAGGACTAAGCCAACAAAGAACCCCACATCACCAATACGTGTCATGACAAACGCTTTTTTCGCTGCATGGCGAGCTTCTTCTTTTGTAAAATAAAAACCGATGAGTAAAAAGGAACCTAAGCCTACTAATTCCCAGAACACATACAGCTGCAGCACGTTTGGCGACAAGACGAGGGCTAACATCGCGAAGGTAAAAAAGCTTAAATACGTAAAATATGTCCCTTGCCGATTATCACTTTTCATATAAGCAGTCGAATACCAATGGACGACACTACTAATAAACGAAACAAATAGTAACATCCAACTATTCAACGGGGTTACCGCAAATCCAGCTGTTACATCGAGTGCCCCAATGGAGAACCATTCCCACTGAACCGTTAACTCCTCACCTTGCCACACATTCGTAAAGATGATGGCAGCAAGAACGGTTGCTAGGACAGTACCCCCTGTTCCAACCCACCCGCTCCTTTTTCCTAGTTGTCTTTGAAAAAAGAATAGGAGAAGAAACGACAAAAACGGAACGAGTGGGACGATCCAGGCTAATTTCACCATAAACGATCCCTCCTATCCTTTTAACTGACGAAACGAATCGATCGAAATATTGTCCACATGACGGGACAACGCGATTAACAACGCTACCCCAACCGCTACTTCACAAGCGGCAATCGTCACCACAAACAGTGCAAAAACTTGTCCGCTTACAGAAGGAAAATAGCCAAAGCGGTTAAAAGCAATGAAATTCAGCACGACCCCATTGAGCATTAACTCGATACTCATCAACACAATTAAACTATTTTTCTTCGTTAATGCTCCAAACATGCCGATACAAAACAAAATGAGGGCAAGCGCTAAATAAGCCGTTAATGGAATTTCGTTCATCGTTCATTCCCCTCTTTTTTTGCTAAAATCACCGCACCAACTAACGATGCTAATAACACCACGGACGTTAATTCAAACGGAATGAAATATTTCGTAAACAATTCCTTGCCGATCGTAGCCACTGCATCTGGTGGTAACGTCAGCTCGCCAGCCATGACTGGCAATTGGAGAATACCAGCATAGACCATCACACCAAATCCAATCGTGCTTAGCGTAACGAGGACATACCGTAACGATGTTCGGGTAAACACTGGTTCTTCTTTGTCTTTTGAGAGCATTAAACCGAATAGCAGCATAATGGTAACGGCCCCTGAATAGAGCAAAATTTGCACTACAGCCATAAATTCAGCAGATAAAAACACGTAAATTCCCGCTAGTGAGACAAACGTTAACACGAGGGACATCATCATATGAACCACTTTTCGAAGAAGAAGGAGCATAACGCCCCCAGCAATCGTTCCTCCGGCGAGAACGACAAACAGGATCCAAGCTCCGCTGATCGTCATGTTTTGTTCTCCTCTCGCACATTCGTATCGTTTTCATCCAGCCATTTCATATCTTTAAACAATTCGTCCCGGCTATACGCGGCAAGTTCAAAGTTGTTCGTCATGACGATTGCTTCTGTCGGACACACTTCTGTACATAAATCACATAAGATACAAATCTCGAAATTGATATTATACGTATCTATAATTTTCCCTTTTTTATTCGGGTCGGGATGCGGCTTTCCGGTCAGTTGAATACAATCTGTGGGACAAATAAGCGCGCACTGATTACAAACGATACATTTTTCCGGATAAAATTTTTGAATGCCACGAAATCGGTCCGGAAGCTCCATTGGTTCATTCGGATAATCGTACGTCACTTTCTTTTTGGTTAAGTTTTTTAACGTATATTTAAAACCTTTCGTCCATCCTAACAAGACGTTCCCTCCTTTACACGAACGGCTGGATGAGCGCGGTAATGATTAAATTAAATAAGGCGACAGGTAAAAGAACCTTCCAACCAAATTCCATTAATTGATCTACGCGAACCCGCGGTAACGTGACACGAATCCAAATCATCACAAAAACAATAGCTGAAAACTTGATTGCAAACGTAAGCGGTGCTGGTAAAAAACTAAGGAACGGAAACGGCTGCCACCCACCAAAAAAGAGAATGGTCATGATAGAAGCCATCGCAAACAAGTACACATATTCAGCGAGCATAAAAAACGCCCAACGAAAGCCGGAATATTCCACATGGTAGCCCGCTACTAATTCCGACTCGGCCTCTGGTAAGTCAAAAGGCGTCCGATTTAACTCAGCAAGCGAAGAAATGAGAAAGACAGCAAACGCGATCGGTTGCAGAAAAATAAACCAAACTGACTTTTGAGCTTCCACAATCTCAATAAGGTTTAACGAACCGGTTAATAAAATAATACCCACCACACTTGTCACAAGAGGAATTTCATACGAAATCATTTGAGCCGCAGCTCGCATGCCCCCAAGCAACGCATATTTATTGTTGGATGCCCAACCTCCGAGTAATATACCGACCGTTGAGAGTCCTGAAACGGCGATGTAATACAGTAAACCTATCCCGACATCGGCAAAATGGAGGTGCTCCGTAAACGGAAGGACCGCTAATACTAAAAATGCCGGCGTAAAGGTGAGAACCGGGGCTAATATAAACATTGGCTTATCTGCTACTTTCGGAATAACGTCTTCCTTCATTAAAAGCTTCAGCACATCGGCGACGGTTTGCAATAGGCCAAAGCGGCCGCCAACCACATTCGGGCCGTGACGAAGCTGCATAAATCCCATTACTTTTCGTTCAGCTAAAATGGCATAAGTGACAAATCCAAGTACGGCAAACAAAAGCCCGATGCCGATGGAAAGAAAAATAAAAAACGTGCCCCATCCAGGTGTTTGTGTCAACAACTCGCCCACTACCCATCTACCTCCCCTAGCACGATGTCAATCGCTCCTAAAATCGCCACTAAATTGGCGATATTTTCGCCTTTCAATAAATTTGGAAGAATCTGCAAGTTGTAAAAGGATGGGCGGCGGAATTTAAGGCGATATGGTTCTTTTTTCCCTTCACTCGCAATATAACAGCCAAGCTCACCACGTGGAGATTCGATTCTTACATACGTTTCTCCCTTTGGCGGTTTAATCACCCGCGGAACTTTCGCCATAAACGGTCCTTCCTGTGGGAATTGGTCGATGGCTTGTTCGACGATTTTAATCGATTCCTCAATTTCGGCCATTCGGCAACGATAACGTGCCCAACAATCGCCTCCTTCTTGTACAGGCACCTCAAACTGAAAGCGGTCGTAGATTGAATACGGATGGTCTTTTCGTACATCTCGTTTCACTCCGGTACAGCGCAAGTTCGCTCCAGATAAGGAATAAGTCAGTGCCTCTTTCTTGGTGTATGTCCCGATTCCTATTACACGCTTCATAAAAATTTCGTTACCAGAAACAAGCTCATGGTAGCCATTTACTTGTTCTTTTAAATATGGTAAAAACTCTTTTACTTTGTCGATCCATCCTTCAGGAGCATCCCATTTGACCCCGCCGACACGCATGTAATTAAACGTAAGGCGAGCGCCGGATAATTCCGTTAATAAATTTAAAATCATTTCCCTTTCCCGGAACGCATATAAAAATGGACTGACCGCCCCGATATCGAGTAAATACGTCCCCCACCAAACGAGATGACTCGCAATCCGTCCGAGTTCCATCGCAATGACCCGGAGGTACTCAGCTTTTTCCGGAATTTCTAACCCCATCATCGTTTCTAGCGCATGACAAAGGACGTAATTGTTCGTCATCGCTGATAAATAATCCATTCTGTCGGTGTAAGGGATGATTTGTGTATATTGGAGCCCTTCGGCAATTTTTTCTGTCCCTCGATGTAAGTAACCAATGACTGGTTTCGCTTCTTGTATGATTTCTCCATCAATTTTAATAATGAGTCGAAAAACGCCGTGCGTGCTCGGGTGCTGTGGTCCGACGTTTAATAGCATTTCTTCTGTTCGCATCCATTACACCTCCCCGTCATACGGTTCGTAATCTTTTCGTAACGGATAACCGACCCAATCTTCTCCGAGAAATAGTCGGCGTAAATTCGGATGTGCTTCAAAACGAATCCCGAGTAAGTCATACGCTTCGCATTCCGGCCATTCTGCTCCTTTCCAAATCGAAGTAACCGACCGAATGACCGGATTGTCCCGCTCAAGTTTCACTTTTACACTCAAAGGGGTTAAATGTTCGCTCGATTCGAGGTATAAAAAGAGCTCCATATGGGATTCGTAATCGGTGCCGTGTAGTTCCCCTAGACGATTGAATTGAAGTTCTGGATGATAATACAGCACGTGACAGACGTCAAAATACGCCGGTTTGTCCACTTCAATAACAGGTAAGTCGTTGGCTAACCGGTTAATGGTTGCATCGATGATGGTGTACTCCCCAACTTGTTCTTTTACAATATCCACGACTTTATCTAGGAACGGTTGGTTTGGAGATGAAGGAGCGAGTGGTTCTTCAGCTTCTTTTTGTTCAGCGAGCTTCTTCATTTTTGCCGCCGCTTTCGCCTTGGCTGCAGCGATCGCTTTCTTTTTGGCCTCATCTATGTCGTTGGAATCGTCGTTACCCAATGAGGTTGAACTTGCCTCGGATAGCTCTTTTTTCGCTCGTGCGTCCGCCTTTGCTTTCGGAGCTGCCGTAGCTTTAGCTTTTGCCAATGCTTGAGCTTTGGCCTTAGCAGCAGCGGCGGCTTTCGCTTTCGCTAATCGTAATTGTTCCTCTTCATCTTCTTTGGAAGGTTTCGCATCTTGTTCTACTTGACTTTTTTCATCTGCCATAGGCTTAGCGAACCCTCCTTCCTGTTTTTGCTTCTTCACGGATTTTATCTTGAAGCTTATTGATCCCATAAATTAACGCGGCAGGGTTCGGTGGACATCCTGGAATATACACATCGACCGGAACGATTTGGTCGACTCCTTTGACGACCGAATAAGAGTGAATATACGGTCCACCAGCGGTTGCACACGATCCCATAGCAATGACCCACTTCGGTTCAGGCATTTGGTCATATAGTCTTTTTAAGACCGGTGCCATTTTTTTCGTGACCGTACCGGAAACAATCATCACATCGGATTGTCGTGGAGAAGTTCTAAAAAAGGAGCCAAAGCGGTCTAAGTCATAATGGGACGACCCAGAGGTCATCATTTCAATGGCACAACACGCTAATCCAAATGTGAGTGGCCAAATGGAATTGCCCCTCGCCCACGCTTTTAATTGCTCTAATGTGGTAAAAAAAACGGTTCGTTTCACTTCTTCCATTTCATTGTCATAGACGTGGTTTTGATTTACATCCATTTCAACACCTTCTTTTTCCAAGCGTATAGTAATCCGATGAGCAGCATAACGAGAAAAATGACCATTTCAATGAGAGCAAAGATGCCTAACTCATCATAAGCAACCGCCCAAGGGTACAAAAATACCGTTTCCACATCAAAAATGACAAATAATAATGCAATCATGTAATACCGTACATGAAACGGTACATGCGCTTCATGAAACGGCTCGATGCCACTTTCATATGAGGTGGTTTTTTTCTCATTTGGAGCATGCGGCCGTAACCATTTCCCTATTGTTAACGCGACGATGGGCAGTATCATGCCAATTAAAAGAAAGGCAGTGACAATTAAATAGCTATTTACATACTCGTTCATTGTTTATTGGCTTGACCTCCTTTCCATACGTACAAGCCATATTTCAATACCATGTATATGTCTTTAACTAACGCGTTATCACTTCGATTTCCTAATTCTAACTTCCTAGACATTGTCCTTATTTTTACTTTTAGGGAATTTCCCTAGTACCTACCTCACGCATTACACATATACATATAGTGAATATACAATATAAAGAAAGGAGTCTATATATCTTGAACAGTGAATTGCTATTACCTTATCAAGGGAAGGTCGTCAAAATTAATCGCGGGGGGCCGGAGGCAAAGGAAGGGCTACTTCTTGAAGTGAGCTCAGATTATTTAACATTGTTAACGAAAGACGAGGGGCTCATCTATTATTCGAACACTCATATCAAAAGCGTGACCAGTAATGCAAAATCTATGGAAGATTGGGATCTTGAAATTCCAGAAGATTTTACGTTTAAACGGGGTTCATCTTTTGTGGATCTTGTTAATAATCTGAAACACATGTGGGTAAAAATCAATCGTGGGGGGCCAGAAGCAGTCGAAGGAGTTTTAGAAGGCGCAGATAACAACTTTGTTACAATTATTAACAATGAGCAAGTGATTAATATGTCGACGTTCCATATTAAGAGTATAAGCTACGGCTTAAAACTTGAGTCGACAGAAGAAGAAAATAACAATGACAACAACGATAGCTCAAACGACAATGTGAAAGTTTCCTCCAATAATCGTAAAAAAATGTCAAATAAACAAAAAGTGGCCGAAATTATTGAGGACTTAACGTAAGCTCAAACGAATCACATCTATTTGTATTAAACGAGTGCCACACTGGTAAACTTATTAGCCAACAAATACAAAAAAGGAAGTGTTATAATCTTCTTTTTGTAGTTTTTCTGGGGAGGTAGACCATTTATGAATGATTTTATTGAAGCTCTCCAATCGCTAATCGGCTACTGGATCGATATTTATTCACGCGATCATAAATGGATTCGCGGAAAATTAGTTGATGTGAAACATGATCATCTTGTTTTAGAAGATGAATATGGTCATGTACTTTACGTCAACCTTCTATTAATTGAAGGTGTATCTAACCAATCGACGCAAATCCAACCGGAAAAGTTCGATTGCGATTATATTAATGAAAAAGCTCTTCATCAATTGTTGGATCAATTTAAACATCGCTGGGTGACTATAAATTGCCATAACGACCAATCTTATCGAGGGATTTTAAGTCGAGTGTTTGAAGATTATCTTGTGCTCATTAATGCCGATCAAATTTATCGAATCAAAAATGAGGCAATCTCTAACTTCTTTCAAGGAGATTTTCAACTTCCATCTACTAATAATTCCTCAAACGAAGAAAATAACAATGATTCATCTGAAGCTTCCACAGGCTTTACTTCATCCACTCAAAATTATTTGACAACGACACAGCAACATGATTTCCCTTCTGACGACGAAAAAGCCGACGACTTTACCAATTTAATAGATGAAGTTGAAGCAACTGATAACCATCATAATAAGATAAACAATGAAGGTGAACAATCGAATACAACTGTTACTGAGACAGTTACTTCCTTCCAAGATAACGAAACATCGATTCCCTACGGTCTTTTCGTCGATCATGAAGAATATGATGATGAAGATGAAGAGGAACCTTCACTATACGTTCGTTATGTAGATGATGATGTTCAACATTTGGAACAACAATACTATGCGTTAATGAAATACACTGAAAAAATGTATCACTATTACAGAAACAAACAAGAAAACTAATCTAATAGGTAGCAAAAAGTGCAGAATGTTTTGATGACTTGCTACCTATTTTACCTGTTTCCTTCGCACTTTGAGTGCTTAGACATAGTAAGGGGACGATTTTTTTTAGAGGTAATATACAAACATTTTCGTTGGAAAGAAGGTGTGCGCACATTTCACCATGAACAAGGATGCGATTGATCAATATATTAGTATAGAACTTTCCGGAAAAAAACTGTTAAATGGGAAAGTCATAGATATCGGTTCAGACTTACTCGTTCTATATAAACACTATGAATACTTGTATATACCGTTTTCTCATATCCAACATTACAAATTTCCTGTTAACAACGAAGAAGAACCAGAACCAATAGAAGAATGGATTCCAGAAGAAGATTTGTCACTTCGGAAAGTCTTAACGAACGCAAGGGGACGTTTTTCCGAAATATATGTAACCGGCAACCAACCACTACATGGCTATATTACACAGATCATGAACGACTATTTTGTGTTTTATTCGCCTGTTTTTAAAAATACGCTCGTTTCTATTCACCATTTAAAATGGGTCATTCCGTATACGGACCAAAGAAGGCCGTACGGACTAGATGATCAAAACCTTCCAGTCATGCCTTCCAATGTCTCTTTTTCACGAACGTTCGACGTACAATTGAAAAAATATTTGGGGAAACTCATTGTTTGTAATTTAGGAGATAAAGAACATTATATCGGTACGTTAAAGGCAAAGACAAATCATTTTGTCGTTTTACAAAACGCTCGTTGTGAAGACATTTACTTACAGTTATCTCATATTAAAACCGTTCACTTGGCGTAAAATAAGTGGTGATGATTCGTTCCCTTATTGTTCTCATACAAAAGTAAAAAAGAGCCGACCCAGAAGAGTCAGCTCTTTTTTCATTATATTCTGCCTTCGTATACGTTGATACGGTTCATCGCACGTTTTAGGGCAAGCTCTGCACGTTTGAAATCAATGTCATCTTGTTTTGCTTGTAAGCGGCGTTCCGCCCGTTCTTTCGCCGCTTTTGCACGTTCAACATCGATATCGGATGCTTTTTCGGCTGCTTGCGCTAAAATCGTTACTTTATCAGGACGCACTTCTAAAAATCCACCGCTAACGGCTACAAGCTCAGTGTTTCCGCCTTTTTTCAGACGTACCGCACCGATCTGTAGCGGGGCCACCATTGGAATATGGCCTGGTAAAATTCCTAGCTCACCGCTTTGAGCTTTTGCACTTACCATTTCCACATCTGATTCATACACTGGGCCATCCGGAGTTACGATACTGACAGTTAACGTCTTCATTTTTTATCCTCCTGGTCCCTTGTTATTATACCTCTACACCCATTTGTTTCGCTTTCTCAATAACATCCTCAATTGGACCTACGAGACGGAACGCATCCTCTGGGATATGGTCGTATTTACCTTCGAGGATTTCTTTAAATCCACGAACTGTTTCCTTAACCGGAACATAAGAACCTGGTTGACCAGTGAATTGTTCAGCTACGTGGAAGTTTTGTGATAAGAAGAATTGGATACGGCGAGCACGATGTACGACAAGCTTATCTTCATCAGAAAGCTCATCCATACCAAGGATCGCAATGATATCTTGTAATTCTTTATAACGTTGTAATGTTTGTTGTACTTGACGTGCTACCCGGTAGTGCTCTTCACCAACGATTTCCGGTGCTAGTGCACGAGAAGTTGATGCAAGAGGGTCTACCGCAGGGTAAATACCCATCTCAGAAAGTTTACGCTCTAAGTTTGTAGTTGCATCTAAGTGTGCGAACGTAGTCGCTGGTGCTGGGTCTGTATAGTCGTCCGCTGGTACGTAAATTGCTTGGATAGACGTTACGGAACCAACGTTTGTAGATGTGATACGTTCTTGCAATTGACCCATCTCTGTTGCAAGCGTTGGTTGGTAACCTACCGCAGATGGCATACGTCCAAGTAGCGCGGAAACCTCAGAACCTGCTTGCGTGAAACGGAAGATGTTGTCGATAAAGAATAATACGTCTTGTCCTTGTTCATCACGGAAGTATTCTGCCATTGTAAGACCTGTTAACGCAACGCGCATACGTGCTCCAGGCGGCTCGTTCATCTGACCGAATACCATCGCTGTTTTACCGATAACGCCGGAATCTTTCATTTCATGGTAAAGGTCATTACCTTCACGAGTACGCTCACCTACACCAGCGAATACAGAGATACCACCGTGCTCTTGAGCGATGTTGTTAATAAGCTCCTGGATAAGAACCGTTTTACCTACTCCTGCACCACCAAATAGACCGATCTTACCACCTTTGATGTATGGTGCTAGAAGGTCAACGACTTTAATACCAGTTTCTAAAATTTCTACTTCTGTAGAAAGTTCCTCAAACTTTGGAGCTGGTTTGTGGATCGCATCACGACGAGCATCCGCAGGAATTTCTCCTTCTAAGTCGATTGGTTCACCAAGTACGTTGAACACACGACCAAGCGTAACGTCCCCAACTGGTACAGAGATTGGCGCACCTGTATCTACAACTTCCATACCACGTTGTAGCCCGTCAGTAGACGACATCGCAATTGTACGAACAGTATCATCACCTAAGTGAAGGGCAACTTCTAACGTTAAGTCAATGTCGACTTCGCTTTCTGTTTGCGCTTTATACTCAATCTTTAACGCGTTATAAATATCAGGAAGCTGTCCGTTTTCAAACTTTACGTCAACAACCGGACCCATGACTTGAAGAACGCGTCCTTTGTTCATCTTTTTCCCTCCTAACATGCTTTTGACGACAATCGATCATTCAGGGAGCTACAGCAGCAAAGCTACTGCAGCTAAAATATTTACTCAAGAGCCGCCGCACCGCCGACGATCTCTGTAATTTCTTGCGTAATGGATGCTTGACGTTCACGGTTATATTGAAGCGTAAGCGTGTTAATAAGCTCTTTCGCATTGTCCGTCGCATTTTTCATCGCTGTCATCCGAGCAGCGTGTTCACTTGCTTTTGCATCAAGAAGCGCTCCGTAAATTAAGCTTTCTGCATATTGAGGAAGTAACGTGACTAAAATTTCCTCTGCAGACGGTTCAAACTCGTACGAAATAAGCTTGTTGTTATTATCCGCTAAGTCTGTTAATGGAAGCAACTTTTTCTCTGTTACATCTTGTTGGATCGCGCTGACATAATGATTGTAATACATGTATAGCTCATCGAACGTTCCATCGGCAAACATGTTCACCGCTTTGCCCGCAATCGCTTTAATATCAGCAAATGACGGTTGATCTGGTAAACCGGTAATATCTAATACCACGTTCATGCCGCGCTTTTTGAAAAAGTCACGTCCAATACGACCGATTGCAATAATCGCATACTCGTCTTGAGAAGTATGGCGTTCTTGAATGGTACGGTACACTTGACGCAATACATTGCTGTTGTACGCTCCTGCCAATCCACGGTCAGACGTAATGACTAAATAACCGGTTTTCTTTACAGGGCGTGTTACGAGCATCGGATGCGTCACATCGTTGCTACCAAGAGCGATGCTGGCTACAACTTCTTGTATTTTTTCCATGTAAGGTACGAACGATTTCGCGTTCAATTCCGCACGGTTTAATTTAGAAGCTGAAACCATCTCCATCGCTTTTGTAATTTGGCTCGTCTTCTTCGTCGAGTTAATGCGACCTTTAATTTCGCGTAACGATGCCACTGGTTCTCACCACCCTCGTTTTAAGATTGTTAGACCGATTGACCGAAACGCGACCCCTCCAACGACCGGAGAGGCTGCGTCAATTATTCTGATTTAACGAACGTTTTCTTGAATTCGTTGATGGCTGCAGCCATATCATCATCCGCAGGAAGATCGCCAGTTTCGCGGATGTGGTCTAACAGGTGAGTATGATTATGATCTAACCAGCTTAAGAATTCGTCTTCGAAGCGACGGATATCTTCCACTGGAATATCATCTAGGAATCCACGAGTTAACGCGTAAATAATCATTACTTGCTTCTCTACTTTTAACGGTTTGTGAAGATCTTGTTTAAGAACTTCAACTGTACGAGCACCGCGAGCAAGTTTTGCTTGTGTCGCTTTATCTAAGTCAGAACCGAATTGAGCAAACGCTTCAAGCTCACGATATGACGCTAAGTCAAGACGGAGCGTACCTGCTACTTTCTTCATCGCTTTAATTTGTGCCGCACCACCTACGCGGGATACAGAAAGACCTGCGTTGATTGCTGGGCGTACACCAGAGAAGAAGAGGTCAGATTGTAAGAAGATTTGTCCGTCTGTAATAGAGATAACGTTTGTCGGAATGTAAGCAGAGATGTCACCAGCTTGTGTTTCAACGAATGGTAACGCTGTTAAAGAACCTGCACCTTTTGCATCGCTTAATTTCGCTGCACGCTCTAATAAGCGAGAGTGTAAGTAGAATACGTCACCTGGGTAAGCTTCACGGCCTGGTGGACGACGTAATAATAGAGAAAGCTCACGATAGGCAGCTGCTTGCTTAGAAAGGTCGTCGTATACAACAAGCACGTGTTTACCGTTGTACATGAAGTATTCACCCATTGTTACACCAGCGTAAGGAGCTAAGAATAACAATGGAGCTGGTTGAGAAGCAGATGCCGTTACAACGATTGTGTAATCAAGCGCACCGTGCTTACGAAGTGTTTCAACTGCTGTACGAACAGTAGATTCTTTTTGTCCAATCGCTACATAGATACAGATCATGTTTTGATCTTTTTGGTTAAGAATGGTGTCGATCGCTACAGATGTTTTACCTGTTTGACGGTCACCGATAATTAACTCACGTTGACCACGACCAATTGGGACAAGCGCGTCGATCGCTTTAATACCTGTTTGAAGTGGCTCATGGACAGATTTACGATCCATCACGCCAGGTGCTGGGCTTTCGATTGGACGAGTTTTTGTCGTGTTGATTGGACCAAGTCCGTCAACTGGTTGTCCAAGAGGGTTTACTACGCGTCCAATTAACTCTTCCCCTACTGGAACTTCCATGATACGTCCTGTACGACGTACTTCGTCCCCTTCACGAATGCCTGTATATGGTCCAAGAATTACGATACCAACGTTGTTTTCTTCTAGGTTTTGGGCCATACCCATTACACCGTTAGAGAATTCAACAAGTTCCCCTGCCATGACGTTGTCAAGGCCGTGTGCACGAGCAATACCGTCACCGATTTGGATAACTGTTCCAACATCGCTAACTTTCATTTCTGCCTGATAGTTTTCAATTTGTTTCTTTATCAGCGCGCTAATTTCTTCAGCTTTGATGCTCATGAATTTCACCCCTTATATCTACGAATCTTAACCGATAAGTTGACGTCCGATATCCTCCAATTTACCGCGGATTGTGCCGTCAAAAATCCGGTTACCAATTTGGAGTTTCACGCCACCTAAAAGTTCTTTATCAATGATTGTTTTAATTTTTAATGATTGTTTTCCGACTTTATGTGCAAACGCTTTGGATAAAGCGTCCTTTTCGTCTTCTGTTAATTCACGAACGGAATATACAGTCGCTTCTGCTACACCGCGCTTTTCATTGGCTAAATGAATAAAAGCATCGGCCACTGCAACGATTTCGCCTTCACGATGACGATCAATGAGTAGCATAAGCGTGTTTAAAACATAAGTAGAAAGTGAAGCAAACGCTTCCTTTAAAAGCTCTTTCTTTTTGTCTAAAGAAAGCTTCGGTGATTTTAAAACGGCTGTTAAATCTTTATTTTCAACAAACACTTGTTTAACGACGCGAAGTTCTTCTTCCATTTGCTCAATCGCTTGTTGTTCTTCAGCGATTTGGAAAAGAGCTAGCGCATATCGCTTGGCAACCGTAGTTTGGCTCATCGCTCTTCTCCTACCTCTTGAATAAATTCGTTAATCAGCTTGTCTTGATCTTGAGCCGTTAATTCTCGTTCAATCACTTTAGATGCTACAAGGACGGATAAAGACGCCACTTGTTCGCGTAACGCAGCCATCGCTTGTTCTTTTTCTTGTTGAATTTCACGTTTTGCTGCTTCTTTCATGCGCTCAGCTTCTTCACGAGCTTGAGCAATAATTTCTTCGCGTTGTTGATCGCCTTGTTTTTTCGCATTTTCAATTAATGATTGCGCTTCTTGACGAGCTTGTTTTAAAAGCTCACGTTGTTCTTGTAACGCTTTTTCAGCTTCTTTACGACTATTTTCTGCCGCATCAATTTGACTTGCAATATGCTCTTCACGTTGCTTCATGATGCCCATTAACGGACCCCATGCAAACTTCTTTAGCAGCGCTAACAAGATAATGAACATTAACAACTGGAATACGATATCACCAGTATTCACACCAGCATGAGCAGCCGATGCTCCAAGCACGAATCCGCTTGTTAACACGCTACGTTCACTCCC
This sequence comes from Aeribacillus pallidus, assembly GCF_050478865.1. Classification (NCBI taxonomy): domain Bacteria; kingdom Bacillati; phylum Bacillota; class Bacilli; order Caryophanales; family Bacillaceae; genus Aeribacillus; species Aeribacillus pallidus. Next base: position 22,182 of record NZ_JBCNBW010000070.1, read on the forward strand.
TTCAAGAGTCAATTGGAAACATTTCTTTTATATCAATGAACAAAATTTCCTTCTTATTTCATACATTATGGACATAAAGGAATGGCGAAGGTTCGCATGGAATGATCTTCGCCATTTTGGAACGTGTGTAATTGCAATTATTGACCTTGTACCATGAACGCGATAACTACCGCGATGATCGGAATCGCCTCTACTAATGCAACCCCGATGAACATTGTAGTTTGAAGCATACCGCGTGCTTCTGGTTGACGTGCGATACCTTCAACTGTACGAGATACGATAAGACCGTTACCAATACCAGCACCTAGTGCCGCTAATCCAATTGCAATTGCTGCTGCTAAAAGACCCATTAGAAAGTTCCTCCTTTAAATTTATGAATTAGTTTAGTTTTTACTAAAAAATGTTTATGATTAATGGTCATGACTCACTTTGTGTGCCATATAAACCATTGTTAACATTGTAAAGATAAACGCTTGGATCGCACCTACAAAGATCGAGAATCCTTGCCATGCAATCATTGGAACAATCGCTGCTAGGTGTCCACCTACGCCTGTTGCTAAGCTACCAGCTAATAGTGCTAGTAAAATCTCACCAGCGAAGATGTTTCCGTAAAGACGGAGACCTAGTGTCAGCGTGTTTGCAAACTCCTCAATAATTTTCAGCGGGAACAAGAACCACATTGGTCGTACGAAATCACGCGTATATTCGCCAAATCCTTTCATGCGAATTCCATAGTAGTGAGATAATCCAACTACCATGGTCGCTAATGTTAAGGTAACAACAGGATCCGCTGTCGGTGATTTCCACCAAAGTTCTCCATCGATGACCACGGAAAATGGGAGACCTAACATGTTCGCTACAAAGATGTACATAATTAGCGTCATCCCGAGTAAGTGGAAACGCCCGCCCGTGTTCCAGTCCATGTTACTTTTAATGATACCTTTAACAAAGTCCATAACCCACTCCATAAAGTTTTGCATCCCAGTTGGTTTCATTGCCAAACGTCGAGTGGAAAGGACTGCAAGAATAAACACAATGACTGTTGTCACCGTGATCATTAAAATATTGGCTAAGTTAAAAGTTAATCCAAGCCATTCTACGGTAGGAGCTCCGTGATGCAACCTATTTCACCTCTCTTCCCCGCTATTTACGTGTTTGAATCATGTAAATAAAATAATCTATCATAATGACAATATAAGGCTCTCTGTCAATTGTGGTGGTGCAAATATTTCCAATACTCTCTCTTTGGAAGGAATGTAGGTTAACCTAC
>NZ_JBCNBW010000071.1:0-1354 GCF_050478865.1 Aeribacillus pallidus
GTGATTTTTATGGCCAAAAAAGGGCAGAAGTTCCAAACATACACATTTGAAATGAAATTGGAAGCAGTAAAAATGAAAGAAGCTGGTTATACGAATGCTCAAATTAACGAAAAACTCGGCATAAAAGACAAAGACCGCTTGAAAGTATGGTGGAGAAAATATAAGAAAGATGGAGAAGCTGGTTTAATCGATAGAAGGGGCAGACGGAAAGAATATAAGGATCAAGATCGTTATGTTAGAAAATTAGAAATGGAGAATGCAATCCTAAAAAAGTATCTGGAGATTTTGAACAAGGAGGGAAGAAAATAAGGTTCCAGATAGTCGATCAATTCAGAGAAGATTACACAATAGAGGAACTATGCACGTTTCTAAAAGTATCCGTTTCAGGCTATTACAAGTACAAAAAGACTGCAGGTATTCAGAGAGACTCCTGGCTGAGCGAGCGGATATTGGAGATCTATCATAAATATGATGGGATTTATGGCTACAGGCAAATCCATATGGATTTAACAGAGGAATACGGATTGAAAATTAATCATAAAAAGGTATTCAGGATTTATCAGGACCTTGGACTCAAAGCAAAAATCAGGAAGAAGAAGTTCAGGAATAAAAATCAATATATACAAACTGAACCAGAAAGAATTATGCCTAATCTTCTTGAACGAGACTTCTCTGCTGATGAACCAAATAAGAAATGGGTGACGGACATAACAGAGCTCACCCTATTTGATGAGAAACTGTATGTCTCCGCAGTAATGGACTTATACAACAAGGAAATTATAGGCTATCAGATCGGAAGTACACCAGATAAAATATTCGTCATGAAAACGATTAAGATGGCATTAGACAAAAGAATGGACGTGGATGGCCTGATTCTTCATAGCGACAGAGGAGGCCAATACACGTCCCGTGCCCTGCAGGACACTCTTGAATCTTACGGAATCCGTTTGAGCATGTCCCGGGCAGGCAATCCATTTGATAACGCCTGCATCGAGAGTTTCTTTTCCCATTTCAAAACGGAATCCATCTACCCTTATGATGTCCAAACATTAGAAGAATTAGAACAACGAATTGTAGAGTATATACACTTTTACAATCATGAGCGAAGACAAAGGAAACTAAATAAGATGTCACCAGTTAACTTTAGGCTTCAACACGCTGCATAATGGGAAGGAAATTGCTCCCTACTTGAATTAAAACTGTGATCGCATTTGAGAATACAGCTTGATATGGAGTAAACGCATGGTAACCTAGATGAGGTGAATCCAGCTTTGAATAGCCTGGTTTCCTGGTGCGAGAACCATGCGTGGAGAGGCTCCATGTCAAGCTATATGAATAATAGACAATATACCAT
>NZ_JBCNBW010000072.1:0-34137 GCF_050478865.1 Aeribacillus pallidus
GTAGGTTAACCTACATTCCTTCCAAAGAGAGAGTATTGGAAATATTTGCACCACCACAATTGACAGAGAGCCACAAATGTGCTACAATGGGCGAAGAGAACTGAAACAGGACGTGAACGAGCATGAAAGTACTTGTCACCGGAGGAGCAGGATTTATCGGTATGCATGTCGTACAACGACTCCTTCGAAAAGGTGTCGAGATGATTGTCATAGATTGCCTAGATTCTTATTACTCGGAAGAGCGGAAAAAACAACATATACAGGTGATACGTAGTGTGTCACCGTTTCGTTTTTATCCTACGAATTTATTGAACCGTGAAGAAACTTTTCGTATCGTACAACAAGAGAAGCCTGATGTCGTGATTCACCTAGCTGCATTACCCGGGGTTAGTTATTCATTAAAAGAACCGTTACAATACGTGGACTATGATATCAAAGCAACCATCAACATATTGGAAGCGTCTGGGAAAGCTGGTGTCCGTCATGTAATCTTTTCCTCTTCTTCCTCTGTATATGGAAATTTAGGAGTTGTCGGTCCAAAGAAGGAAGAAGAAGCTAACGGTCACGTGATTTCCCCTTATGCAGCTGCGAAATGGGGAGCCGAATCGTTTTGTCACGTGTACGCGAACTTGTACCAATTTCGATTAACGATCTTACGTTTGTTTACGGTATATGGTCCTTGGGGACGCCCCGACATGGCCATTGCGAAATTTTTAAAGCAAATTCTTTCTGGTGAAAAGATTACATTGTTCGGAACGAGCCAAAAAAGAGATTTCACGTATATTGACGATGTCGTCAATGCTGTGGAAGCTGTGATGGACTATCAAGGAAATGAAACCGTGTTTAATATTGGAAATGGTCACCCGGTATCAATGACGGATGTTGTTCGATTATTACAAACTTATTTTCCATCGATGATGGTTGAACAAATGGAAAAAAGAGCTGGGGATGTTCAGCAAACGTGGGCGAACATTGAAAAAGCACAACAACATTTGATGTACATGCCAAAAACAACGTTTCAAGAAGGATTGGAGAAGACCATTGAATGGGCTAAAGCAAATATACACTTACTGTAAAAAGCATTGGAAAAAAGGAATCGGGGGACTCATTCTTTTTGTCTTTATTTTTTATATTGTTCCTGACATTCAATGGGACCAGATTAGGGAAGCGGTACGGACTGTGTTTCAACACCCCGTTTTTCTTCTAAGTGTTGTATTATTGTACGCATTTTCGTTTTATTTGAAAGCGTGGGCGTGGAAACTATTGCTTCCCGTCCCTGTTTCTTTTTTTACTTGTTTATACGGTTTATGGTATAGCTTGTTTTTCAATCACGTGCTACCAATCAAAGTAGGGGATGTCGTCCGATCGTATCTCCTTTATGAGCGAGAAGAACATGTCTCCTTAAAACAAGCACTTACAACCGTCATTTTTTTACGACTATTAGATCTATTATCGCTCTTTATCCTTGTTGGTGTCGGTATACTCATATTAGCTAAGAAAGTAGGAATCATCGTCTTTCTGATTGGAACAGGGATAGGCATATTGATTTTGCTCTTCTCAAAAAGTATAAGAAAGTGGTTGGCAAGGTTTTCAAACTTGAAGATGTTTTGGTCAATTCGACATGCATGGAGCATTTTTGGTCTAACGTTTTTCAGTTGGATTTGTGAAGCGGGAATCGCTTTCTTTTCTATTTTTCTCGTATTGAACGAATGGTATCCTTTTCTATCAATTTGGGTGAATAGTTTTACGATTATCGGTCAATTATTTCAAATCACTCCAGGGGGATTTGGAAATTACGAGACGGTTATGGCCTTTAGTTTGTCCCGTATGGGGATAGGTTGGGAAGACGCCATTACGGTTGGTATCGTTAGTCATAGTATTAAATATGTGTTTTCGTTTACAGTCGGTATCTGGGGATGGATTCGCTATCCACTTTCTTGGAAAACGGTCCATCAATGGATTCGAGGGAGGAAAAAGTCATGAAAAAAGCATCGCGTTTTGAAAAAATTGCCGCTCGTTGTTGGAATTTATTAAACGAAGGAAAGCCGTTTACGCCGATTTTTGTAACGGGGGTTATGGTGATTTTTCATTGGAAGGACTTATTCCAATCGGCTGAAATGCTAACCGGATTTCTGCTTGCTTTACCTTTATTTGTCATTTATTATTTGTACGATTTTCCGTTATTTTTACGAAATTATCTTTGGATTCCGTTATTTTCGTTTTTAATTATTTGGGGTTATACGAACGTGTCGCTATTACTTTTAGGAATGGCTCTTTATTTTTTCTTTACCGTCTTTTTTTGGGGGACGTTATATTACCACTTACGAATCGGTACTTCGTGGTTAAACTTTACTCGATTTTGGAAGCTTGTGTTGAAAAATAGTGATTCAACGAGTGGAAACGCCCAAGAACAATTACCGAAAATTTTCCTATTACTTTCCGTATGGGACTATGGATATGAGGTCACAGCTCAAGGGGAACCATTATCGTTTGTGGGATTCATCTTTTTTTACGTAGCGATATTACTTTACGCATGGGTGTTACACCATTATTTATTTGATTGGAAACCGACACCGTATACGTCATTCACGGAAAAGCCAACGGCTATCGATCAACCGAGTGTGCAAACAGAAAAAGTCGTTGTTATTGTGGTCGATGGAATGAGAAAAGATCGATTTGAGGCAGCTCATACTCCGTTTTTAGATCGTTTGAAACAAGAAGGAACCGAATTTACGAATATGGAAACGGTATATCCGGCACGAACGGTCGTCTGCTTTTCATCGATGTTTACAGGGACATATCCATTTGAACACGGCATTCGTTCAAATATGGTATGGAAATTAGGCATCAAAGTGGAAAGCATTTTCGATTCGTTACGAAAAGTCGGAAAAAAAGGGCGGCTACTAGGAATTGCTCATCTAGTGGATGCGATGGGCGAGGATGTGGAAACCGTGACAGCGGTAATGCATAATGATGTCGCGGATAAGAATATTATGAATAGAGCTCGCCAAATCGTTACCGAACAGAATCCTGATCTACTCGTTGTTCAATTAATTGGTACAGATCAAACTGGACATTCACGCGGAGTGTTTTACGATGAGTACTTACAAAAAATTAGTGAGGCAGACGAACTCATTCATGACTTTTATCATTGGTTGAACGAACGGTGGGGGGAAGAAAATATTACGTACATTATTTGCGCCGACCACGGTCAAGCAGATGGCATTGGTGGGCATGGCCATTTAGATGAAGGGGAACGCTATGTTCCGTTTATTATGTACGGACCAAGTATTCGTAAAGGCGTAAAGGTGGATAAAAAGCATAGTTTAGTTTCATTAGCTTCTACCATTTCTTATCTACTTGGCGCGCCGTTTCCTAGCCATGCAAGAGGTCCGGTATTAGTAGAGGCGTTTAAGAGAAAGGATGCAGCAAATGAAGAGGCAAACCGTAATCGTATTTTTACCCGCTTATAATGAAGAACAATCGATTGGGGATGTGATTCGTCGCATCCCTCGTCATATTCATCCGCTTGTGGATGTTAAAGTGTTAGTGATTGATGATGGATCGAAGGACCGAACCGTTGAAGTTGCAAAACAAGCTGGGGCCGACCGAATCGTGCAGTTGGAAACGAATCAAGGGTTAGGAGCTGCAGTTCGCCGTGGGCTGAAGGAGTGTTTATTTATGGGTGGTGACATTGGTGTGATGATTGACGCTGATGGGGAATATCCACCCGAGCAAATCCCTGACATACTTGATCCGATTTTTCGAGGAGAAGCCGATTATGTTATGGGATCCCGCTTTTTAGGGACCATTAAAGGGATGAAGCTCCATCGGCGGGTAGGCAATTATTGCTTTACGTTTTTACAATCGTTGTTGTTACGAACATGGATATACGATGGACAGTCGGGAATGAGAGCGTTTTCTAAGCAAGCGTTACAACATGGAGAAATTATACATGATTATAATTACGCCCAAGTGTTAACATTAAATCTTGTTCGAAAAGGATTTCGTGTAAAAGAAATCCCAATTCACTATCATGTCCGGACTACAGGAGAGTCTTTTATCAAATTTAAGGCGTATATAACGAATGTATTGCCAGCAGTTTGGAAAGAGATGCGCAGAAGGGTGGAAAAGGTACCGATTAATTCAAATGCGCATGTGATAACATTGGACGAAGAAAATTCAGATTTGTCACAGAAAGTACATTGACATCTTCATTGATAATTATTATCATTATCAATGTAGGAGGATAGGAAAGATGCTAAAACGTTCAATTTTTTATATTTTAATAATAATATTCATTCTCAATCATATACTTCCAAGGTCGGCTTATGCGTACTCCTATGGGAATCCAGGGGAAGAACCGATGGCAGAAGCCTATAAAGAGCTTGAAAAATATGTAGAGAATGACGATTGGCAAAGTGTAAAAACCGTTTATGAGACATACAAAAAAGAATTTGATTTATACTTTACGAACACTCAACCAGACATTGAACAGGCGTTAGAGAAAAAAGATGCCGACCTTCTATTAAAAAGCTGGCAGGCTGCTATGCGCTTAAACATTGAGCGTCGCCTTCATTTTGCTCAAGAACAATTTGACGATTATGGTCAAGCAAAATTATTATTAGCGAAAGCACGTGGTACGTTTACGGTCCTTGAACCGATATTATTAGAACAAGGGAAAGAAGATGTGGTGAACGATATATATGCCGACTTTGATGTCGCTTTAGAAGCGCTTGGAAATCCAGGGCTTTTCGGAATAGGTAGTAAAGAAAGTGACCGGGAAACATTTGACGAGCGCGTTAACGAAATTATTGAAACTTTACGACCTTTGTTCCCAATCGTCTCTGAAATGGATGATGATCGTCACTTAACAGAGGAAAACTTAGATTTTCTCAAAGGATTTGGGGAAAAAGGCTCATCGACGTTTTGGGTATATTTTACGGGAATTTTAGCTCTCGTGTTTATCGGTTTAATTGTTTGGAATAAACGACGTCAAAAGTCCTAATGGAACTTGAAAAGGTGGGAAGAATGTATGGACTTTCAAGCGTTTCTCATCACGTTACGTGAATCGTTAGAAGCAATTTTAATTGTGGGACTCATTTTATCTTATTTAACACGTTTAAATGCAGATAGATATAAAAAATGGGTATTTGTCGGAGTCTTTTTAGCATTGCTTACCAGTTTTTTAGTTGCTTTATTGTTTCAAGTCGTGTTCACTGGGTTTGCTAGTTTCGGTTCGGAAATTTATTTAAAAGTGTCCATTATGTTTGCTTCTGTTTTTTTACTCTCTCACATGGTGCTATGGATGAAAAAGCAATCTAAGGGCATAAACACCGAAATGGAGAAAAAAATTAACGCGGCTCTTACCGCAGGTAGTATTTCTGCCATGATTATTCACTCGTACTTAATTGTTGTTCGAGAAGGAGTCGAAACGGTCTTTTTCTTCGCAGCGATTAGCGGTGGAGAAGTAACGAAAGTCTTTCAAAGCTTTGGAGCGTTAAGTGGTTTGTTAATGGCCTTAATTTTAGGATATTTATTTTTCTCCGGTACGATGAGATTTTCATTAAAAACATTCTTTAATGTGACTGGCTTACTCATTATGTTTATTGCGGCTGGATTACTTGTCCAAGGAATTGGTATTTTGCAAGACTTGGGCGTTATGGGATCGTTCTATACAAACGCAGATGGGCGACCGAAACCAGTGTACAACATCATTGAGTTTATGCCAGAGCACGTCCAAGATGAAATGCATTATGAGCGGGATACTGGAAAAGAAGTGCTGATTAGTGGCCAAGTAGGATTATTTATGAGCGCTATGTTTGGCTATAGCCATAACCCATCTTTAGAGCAGTTACTCGCTTATTGGTTATATTTCCTATTTGTTCTTTTATGGATGAAACTCATTAATGATGGTAAAATAAAAAATCCAATGACAATTCTGGCCAACCTCAAAAAAAAATACGAAAGAAAATAATCAAAAAGAAATGAAAAACATTGATTCAATTAATGTTTAAAGCTAGTTCCCTCTTTTCAAAAAGACTCGCAACCTGTTGCGGGTCTTTTCTTCACGAAAAAAATGTTAAAGGATAGATGATCATGCGCACGAATGGTGTCCTATGGTGGGTGGTCACTGGCTTACTTGGTTTTTTATTTTTTTGGCGTCTTCAATATTTAGATCACCTTCCTTCCACATGGGATGAAGTGGATTATACGCTAGGGATCAACGAATATGATGTGCTATCGATGCAACCGCATTTTCCAGGGTATCCGTTTTTTATTCTTGGGGGGATGCTCTTTTCACGTTTGGTAAATGCCCCTTCGGAAGGATTAGCACTGTTTAATTGGTTTGTCTTGTTAACAGCGTCCTTTCCGATTTATCGCCTGTCGTGCCATTACCTTCCTCCTTTTCCTTCATTTGTTGTAATGACGGTTACCCAATCTCTCAGCTATAGTTGGATTGTCGCAGCACAGCCGATGTCGGACGGAGCAGCACTTGGCGTCCTTTGGTGGTATATTTACTCCTTGTTACAGGCATACCAATCGACTACTTCGTATCAACGATTGTTACCGATTCTCTTTTTTTCTTTATTAATGGGAATACGCCTATCGTATGCGCCATTTGGTATTGGACTCGTATGGTTATGGATGCAAGATGCCAAGCAACGAAAAAATGGAATGTTGATGTCTATTAGCCTCTTTATCCTAGGTCAAATGTTGTGGGTTGTTCCAGTGGTGAAAAATGTCGGTGGAATTTATTCCCTCCTCTCGATTGGTAGTAGTTTTATTCATGGCCATTTTAACGAATGGGGCCGCGGGAATCCAACCGAATCGTTGTTATTTGGAGAACGGATGTTTCGCTACTTTATTTCCAATTGGTTATGGGAAGGTTTTTCATCCCACTCAACTTGGCTTCTTATTTTTCATATTGTTGTCATTCTTATTTTTTTAGATGATTTTTTTCGAAAAGGTCGACGCATCCGAATGCCATTTTTGTTGCTTATCATGATCATCACTTATGGATGTTGGTCTTTTTTTGGACAAAACATCGAAAAAACAAGGCATTTACTTCCGCTTCTTTCGTTAACGTATTGGTGGTTATGTTTGCATATTGTTTCCAAACGTATAATTGGATACATTCTTATCGTTACCTTAATGTTAGGACAAATGTCCGTTGGCGAGTATTGGTTAAACGAGCAAAAACATGAAGTACCACCAGTGGTGCAAGCATATGAATACCTTTCGTCTCTTAAAGGTGATATAGTCGTTTATACATGGGAAGAAACGCGTGTGTTTGACTATATGAAGGCGCCATTTCATCATAAAAGGTTACAGTCTTTTAATTCATTTCTGCACGACATAAAAGGTAAAGAAAAAGAAAGGATCATCTTAACGAATAAAGTACTTGAGGGTTTTGTTACCCAAGGTATCGACGTGAATGGTAAAGTAAAGAAGATGAAAGCATTTGAAACTGACCCTATTTTAGACCCTGTATATCATCATATTGTTTTGTACGAATGGGTACCTGGAGGTGAGGACGATGAATGAACGATTAAAGCAGAAGCTAGCCCTTCTTCCTGACCAACCTGGATGTTATTTAATGAAAGATCGGCAAGGGATCATCATCTATGTCGGAAAAGCGAAAGTGTTAAAAAATCGTGTCCGTTCGTACTTTACCGGTAGTCATGATGCAAAAACACAACGGCTCGTCAATGAAATTGAAGACTTTGAATATATCGTTACTTCGTCCGATATTGAGGCTTTAATTTTGGAAATGAACTTAATCAAAAAGTATGATCCTAAATATAACGTTATGTTAAAGGACGATAAAAGCTACCCTTATATTAAATTGACAAATGAAAAACATCCGCGCTTAATAACGACTCGTAAAGTAAAAAAAGATGGAGGAAAATATTTTGGACCTTATCCAAATGCTGGGGCAGCCAACGAAACGAAAAAGCTACTCGACCGCTTGTATCCGTTAAGAAAATGTTCGAATTTACCGGATCGCGTATGTTTGTATTATCATTTGGGGCAATGTTTAGCCCCATGTGTGAAACCGGTCGAGAGTGAGGAATATAAACGTATTACGGATGAAATTACCCGCTTTTTAAATGGTGGTTACAAAGAAATAAAAGAGCAGCTACAACAAAAAATGTACGAAGCATCGGAGCAATTGGAATTTGAGCGGGCGAAAGAATATCGAGACCAAATCGCTCATATTGAAGCGGTGATGGAAAAACAAAAAATAACAATGAATGATTTTACCGATCGCGATGTATTTGGATTTGCCGTTGATAAAGGATGGATGTGTGTCCAAGTCTTTTTTGTTCGTGGGGGAAAACTGATTCAACGGGATGTATCTATGTTTCCGATTTACGATGAACCAGAGGAAGAATTTTTAACGTTTCTCGGGCAATTTTATTCACGTGCCCATCATATCAAACCAAAAGAGATCTTTTTGCCGCAAACTGTGGATGGAGAGCTAGCTAGTAGACTGTTAGATGTAAAAGTTGTCAAACCGAAGCGGGGACAAAAGAAAGAACTCGTTGATTTAGCAACAAAAAACGCTGAAATTTCGTTAAAAGAGAAATTTTCTCTAATTGAACGGGATGAAGAGCGAACCATTAAAGCAGTAGAACGGCTCGGAGAACAGTTAAACATCTATACACCCCATCGCATCGAGGCGTTTGATAATTCTAACATTCAAGGTACGGATGCCGTATCAGCGATGGTCGTATTTATTGATGGACGTCCAGCGAAAAAAGAATATCGGAAATATAAAATTAAAACGGTAAAAGGACCAGATGATTATGATTCGATGCGCGAAGTGATTCGTAGAAGGTATCAGCGTGTATTAAAAGAGGGACTTCCTTTACCCGACTTAATCGTCATCGATGGAGGAAAAGGACAGGTAGAAGCGGCCCGGGATGTGTTGACGAACGAATTAAATTTATCCATTCCGGTGGCTGGACTAGTAAAAGATGAGAAGCATCGTACATCTGACGTCATTTTCGGAGAACCGCTAGAAGTTGTCCCATTAGATCGAAACAGTCAAGAATTTTATTTATTGCAGCGTATTCAAGACGAGGTTCATCGATTTGCGATTTCCTTTCACCGACAGCTGCGTGGAAAAACGTCGTTTCAATCCAAATTAGATGAAATTCCTGGAATAGGATCAAAGCGGAAAAAACTGTTATTACGTCACTTCGGCTCACTGAAAAAAATGAAGGAAGCTACCGTAGAAGATTTTGTACAAATTGGTATTCCTCATAACGTAGCAAAAAACCTATTTGATGAACTTCAAAAAATGAATTGATTAAATATTTTTTTATGTGTTATAATGATGAAAATTTTATAAAGGGAACAGTGAAGATAGAGGTGCGAACTTCAAGAGTAGAAGCATGGAGAAGAATGAGCTTCGAGGAAATGCTTTGAAAGGGGAGTTCGCCGAAGTGGAAAAAGACTCATTTCTTTTTCTGCTGGTTCTGCGTTTAAGAAATGTAGGACTGTCAAGATGGCATCATCTTGGAGAGCTATCTCACTTGTGTTTTCATTATTATCGTTTTTGTTAGGAAGCACAGGTAGGAGAATAGTTCTCTTACCTGTTTTTGTTTTATTTTAAAGTAAATGAAAGAAGGGATTGTGTATGGGAATCATCGTACAAAAATTTGGTGGTACTTCTGTAGGTTCAACGGAACGAATTCGTCATGTCGCTCAAAGGGTAATTGAAGAGAAGGAACGGGGAAATGACGTTGTCGTCGTAGTGTCAGCGATGGGAAAAACAACCGATCAATTAGTTTCCTTAGCTAAGGAAATTAGTACATATCCAAATAAGCGAGAATTGGATATGCTCCTTTCAACAGGTGAACAAGTAACCATTGCTTTGTTAACGATGGCTCTTCATGAGTTAGGGTACAAAGCCGTTTCGTATACCGGTTGGCAAGCAGGAATTCAAACGGAAGCGGTTCACGGAAACGCAAGAATTACTCATATTACAACAGAACCCATCCTCAACGCCTTGAATGAAGGAAATATTGTCGTCGTTGCTGGATTTCAAGGTATCACTTCTGAAGGGGCGATTACGACATTAGGTCGGGGAGGTTCGGATACGACTGCTGTTGCCTTAGCCGCTAGTTTATCTGCTGAACGATGCGATATTTACACCGACGTAACGGGAGTATATACATCTGATCCAAGGTATGTGAAAGCAGCTCGCCAGTTAAAAGCGATATCTTATGACGAAATGTTAGAGATGGCGAATTTAGGAGCAGGGGTTCTTCATCCACGAGCCGTCGAGTTTGCGAAAAATTATCGTGTACCATTGACGGTTCGCTCAAGTATGGAACATGTTGACGGAACATATATCGAGGAGGTAAATACGATGGAATCGAATTTAATTGTACGTGGAGTAGCTTTTGAAAAAGAAATTACAAGAATAACCGTTCATGGACTAACGAACCAAATAACCTCTCTTTCATCCATTTTTACAACATTGGCCAATCACCATATCAATGTCGACATCATTATTCAAGTGCAAACGGATGAAAATACAACGAACCTTTCTTTCTCAGTAAAAGACGAAGACGTGAGAGAAACGTTGGCAGTATTGAATGAACATCAATCTTCATTAGGATTTGAAAAAATGGAAGCGGAAAGTGGATTAGCGAAAGTATCTATTGTCGGTTCAGGAATGATTTCTAACCCTGGTGTAGCCGCCAAAATGTTTGATGTTTTAGCCCAAAACGGCATTCAAATTAAAATGGTTTCGACATCTGAAATAAAAGTTTCCGTCGTAGTAGATCAGAAGGAAATGATACGTGCAGCCGAGATTTTACATGAAGCATTCGGTCTGGATAAAGTAGAAGAAACAATAGCCGCTTTATAACAAAGAAAGCTGACATCCTCGCTTAAAAGCGGTGGAATGTCAGCTCCTTAACGATACTCAATCATCCGTTACATCTTTTCGGTCCCAACGAACGGTAAAACGGACTTTTTGCTTACTCAATAATTTTTCTTCAAAGGTTTCGGCAATGGCTTTTTTTTGCGATTGAATTTGTTGGGCGAGAAATCCAGCTTCAATTTTAAAACTGTTTTCTTTGTTGATTTCTAAACGACGTTTGACAATAGAGCCGGATAGCTCAAATAATAACTCATCTTTTTTTTCATAAATAATGGACAACTGTCCCCAGCCGGCTTCTTCAAAAAACGTTACTATTTCTTCAATGGACGTTAATGGAAACTTTCGAGCGATATTTTTGCCAGCCCAATATAAAATGCCGTCAGCTTCTTGTCCTAATAAATCTGGTAAAACAAAATCTCTTATTAATTCATAACCAAAAACAGGTAATTGTTCTTCATGGATGTGTTTCATTTCATTTGAGCTCATTCAATGTTTCCCCTCTTTCTATCCTAATAAATTATAAACGGTTTTGCTAGTTTATGATAGTGGGAAGTAAATGATTAAGTTCATACATTATTTGACAATAGTTAAATGAAAATGGTTTGTAATTTAAAAAAATTTGAAAATATAGTCGAATTCATGTATACGTTTTCTTGACGCTTCCAACTGATGGGAGTAAAATGAACATGTCACATTATTGTTAAAAAATTTGAAACGGTGCAACTGGAGGAAAGGAGCAGTCGTTGCCAGTTTCATCTTTAAGGGGGGTAATTCATGGCTGGAAATCGTGAATTTTACAATCGTAGGTTGCATTCATTGCTAGGTGTAATTCCAGTAGGGGTGTTTTTAACGCAACACTTAGTAGTGAACCACTTTGCTACGCGTGGTGAAGAAGCTTTTAACGAAGCTGCTCATTTCATGGAAAGTCTTCCATTTCGCTATGCATTAGAAATTTTCGTTATTTTCTTACCACTTTTATATCATGCGGTCTATGGTTTATACATTGCCTTTACCGCAAAAAACAATATCGGTAATTACGGATTTTTCCGTAACTGGATGTTCTTCTTACAACGTATTACAGGCGTTATTACATTAATTTTTGTTACATGGCACGTTTGGGAGACTCGCGTAGCAGCAGCGTTTGGACAAGATGTAAACTTTGAAATGATGGAAAACATTTTATCGACCCCAGGGATGATAGCATTTTATGTAGTTGGAGTTGTTTCAACTGTTTTCCATTTTGCAAATGGATTATGGTCATTCTTAGTTAGCTGGGGAATCACTATTTCTCCTCGTTCCCAAATGATTGCTACATATGTTACATTAGGTATTTTCATAGCTTTATCTTGGGTAGGAATTCGCGCTATCTTCGCATTTGTATGATAGATTATCGGTTTTGATGCAATTCGGACTTTCGTTGGAAAAGGAGTGAGTCACGGATGAAAAAAGGCAAAATCATCGTCGTCGGTGGCGGATTAGCTGGCTTGATGGCAACAATTAAAATTGCAGAAACAGGAACGCCGGTCGAGTTGTTCTCATTAGTACCTGTAAAGCGTTCTCACTCTGTATGTGCACAAGGTGGAATTAACGGTGCAGTGAACACAAAAGGGGAAGGAGACTCTCCTTGGGAGCACTTTGACGATACCGTATACGGTGGGGATTTCTTAGCAAACCAACCTCCAGTAAAAGCAATGTGTGAAGCAGCCCCTGGTATCATTCATCTATTAGACCGTATGGGAGTTATGTTTAACCGTACTCCAGAAGGATTTCTCGATTTCCGTCGCTTCGGAGGTACCCAACACCACCGGACGGCGTATGCTGGGGCAACAACAGGTCAACAGCTTCTTTACGCACTAGATGAACAAGTTCGTCGTCATGAAGTGGCTGGTCTTGTTACAAAGTATGAAGGATGGGAATTTTTAGGCGTTGTTCTTGATGACGCTGGAGTTACTCGTGGTATTGTTGCGCAAAACTTAACCAATATGGAAATTCATTCGTTCCCAGCTGATGCGGTTATTATGGCGACTGGTGGACCTGGTATCATTTTCGGTAAATCAACGAATTCGGTTATTAATACTGGTTCAGCAGCTTCTATTGTATATCAGCAAGGAGCGTACTACGCTAACGGTGAGTTTATCCAAATTCACCCAACAGCCATTCCAGGGGACGACAAACTTCGTCTCATGAGTGAGTCTGCTCGTGGTGAAGGTGGTCGTGTTTGGACATACAAAGACGGAAAGCCATGGTATTTCTTAGAGGAAAAATATCCTGCTTACGGAAACCTCGTACCGCGTGATATTGCGACACGTGAAATTTTCCATGTATGTGTAGACTTAAAGCTGGGTATTAACGGGGAAAACATGGTTTATCTTGACCTATCCCATAAAGATCCAAAAGAATTAGATGTTAAGCTTGGTGGAATTATTGAAATTTATGAAAAGTTTATGGGGGATGACCCACGAAAAGTGCCGATGAAAATCTTCCCAGCTGTTCATTATTCAATGGGTGGATTATGGGTTGACTACGATCAACAAACGAATATTCCAGGATTGTTCGCAGCCGGTGAATGTGATTATTCACAACATGGAGCTAACCGTCTAGGAGCAAACTCCTTACTTTCTGCCATTTACGGTGGTATGGTCGCTGGACCGAAAGCTGTAGAGTATATTCGTGGTCTTGAGAAAAGTGCAGATGCTATGCCTTCTTCTCTATATGATACGTATCGTAAACAAGAAGAAGAAAAATGGAACCAAGTTCTTTCATTAGATGGTAACGAAAATGCTTACTTGTTACATAAAGAGCTTGGTGAATGGATGACAGATAACGTAACGGTTGTTCGTTACAATGACAAACTATTAAAAACGGATGAAAAAATTCAAGAATTAATGGAGCGTTGGGAAAACATCAACATCAACGACACTGCAAAATGGAGTAACCAAGGTGCTACGTTTACACGTCAATTAAAGAATATGCTTCATTTAGCACGTGTAATTACAATTGGTGCTTACAATCGTAATGAAAGTCGTGGTGCTCATTATAAACCAGAATTCCCTGACAGAAACGACGAGGAATGGTTAAAAACAACAATGGCTAAGTTCAACCCAGAGAAAAACGCACCAGAATTCCATTACGAAGATGTTGACGTTTCACTCATTCCTCCTCGGAAACGTGACTATACTAAAAAGAAAGGGGAAAAGTAATGATGAGTGAGAAAAAGACTGTCCGTTTTATCATTACTCGTCAAGACAATCCGGACTCAGCCCCTTATGAAGAGGAGTTTGAAATTCCTTATCGTCCTAATATGAATGTTATTTCCGCATTAATGGAGATTCGCAGAAATCCAGTTAATGCGAAAGGGGAAAAAACAACACCAGTCACATGGGATATGAACTGTTTAGAAGAAGTTTGTGGTGCATGTTCCATGGTCATTAATGGGAAGCCAAGACAATCTTGTACAGCGCTTGTTGATCAATTAGAGCAACCAATTCGTTTAGAACCAATGCGTACGTTTCCGGTGATTCGTGATTTGCAAGTAGATCGTAGTCGAATGTTTGATTCGTTAAAGAAAGTAAAAGCATGGATTCCAATCGACGGTACGTACGACTTAGGACCAGGTCCGCGTATGCCAGAGAAAAAACGTCAATGGGCGTACGAATTATCTAAATGCATGACCTGTGGGGTATGTTTAGAAGCTTGTCCAAACGTAAACAGTAAATCCAACTTTATTGGACCAGCCCCTCTTTCGCAAGTTCGTTTATTCAATGCGCATCCAACTGGTGCAATGAATAAAGATGAACGCTTGGAAGCAATTATGGGTGATGGCGGTCTAGCAAACTGCGGTAACTCACAAAACTGCGTGCAATCATGTCCAAAAGGAATTCCATTAACGACTTCGATTGCTGCACTAAACCGCGAAACGACGTTCCATATGTTCCGTAAATTTTTCGGAAGCGATTATACCGTGTAAAAAAGAGCCGGGAGTATTCTCGGTTCTTTTTTTGTTTGTACGATGCATTAAATGAACCAAGTGCCAAATGCTTTTGTTGTTAAAAATAGTACCTTTTTTGACAAAAAGAGGATATAATAATAAGAAAAGAATGAATATTCATTCATTTTGGAGGGAGTCTATGAAACAAATTTCGTACATTCCTAACTTTGAAGAATGGAGAAAAGAATTTCAATTTTTTCATCGTGTCAAAGTTCGCTTCTCGGAAACAGATTTGTTTGGTCATTTAAATAACACCGTCCCGTTTGTTTATTTTGAAGACGCACGTATCGAGTTTTTTAAGCATCTTGGCTTTTTGAATCGTTGGTTAGACCCCGATATTGAAGAAATGCCTGTCGTTGCCGACCTACAATGCGATTTTCACAGACAAGTGTATTTTGATGAACAGTTGCGCATTTATGTAAAAGTCGCTAAGGTAGGTACCTCATCGATTGATCTGCATTATTTAGGGACAAAAGAAGATGGAACGGTTTGTTTTACTGGAAGGGGAACGATTGTTCAAATTTCACGACGTACAGGGAAGAGCGTCCCTTTAACTGGTAAAGAAAAAGAAAAATTTTTTCATGTAA
The DNA here is from genome assembly GCF_050478865.1 of Aeribacillus pallidus. NCBI lineage: Bacteria > Bacillati > Bacillota > Bacilli > Caryophanales > Bacillaceae > Aeribacillus > Aeribacillus pallidus. The sequence continues at coordinate 15,479 of NZ_JBCNBW010000072.1, forward strand.
ATTCTGTCTCAGTGAAATAGGGAATTAGCACAATTTAAAGAAAAACCCTCAAATCGCCTTTACAGTAGTAACTTTCAATGCAAAGTTTTCATATGATAACGTGACGAAGACAATACCCATCCCGCGGTTCAAAGCTGTCGAAGGCAAGGAGGGTTATAATAGTTGAAGGACAATGAATACGCACACAAACCTTTACTAACGAAGAGAGAGAAAGAAGTTTTCGAACTGTTAGTTCAAGATAAAACGACTAAGGAAATAGCCAGTGAGTTGTTCATTAGCGAAAAAACGGTTCGGAATCATATTTCAAATGCAATGCAAAAGCTTGGGGTCAAGGGACGTTCACAAGCTGTCGTGGAACTTCTCCGTATGGGAGAATTAAAATTATAACATAAGCCGGCTTCTACTTTTTGGGAGCCGGTTTTGTTATTTAACATATTTTACGCAACTATTCTTGAAATTTTGTTCAAAAAAAGAGAAAATGACAAGTAGAAAGTTGGAGAGAAGGATGATATAGGAGTTGTTCGATGGTGGTAGAGCATAATCATGAGGTAGTAGCTGATATTGAAAAAGATTTACGCTACATAGCAGGGATTATTAAACAAAAGGGAAGAGAAATTTTAAGTCATTATAAAATTACACCACCCCAATTTGTGGCATTACAATGGCTTTTTGAAGAAGGAGATATGACAATTGGTGAATTATCCAATAAAATGTATTTAGCGTTTAGTACAACGACGGATTTAATCGATCGTATGGAAAAAAATGCATTAGTTAAACGGGTAAAAGATGAGAACGATCGTCGTGTTGTACGTATTCACCTTCTTGATGAAGGAGCAAGAATTATCGATGAAGTGATTAAAAAGCGACAAGCTTATTTAGCCGATATATTGAAGCATTTTTCTGAAGATCAAGTGACAAGTTTAAAAGAAAATTTAAGTAAACTACATCAAGAAATGAGAGAAGAATGAGGCGAGATGCTTGAAACAACCAATAGGAATTATTGATTCAGGTGTTGGCGGATTAACTGTCGCCAAAGAAGTGATGCGTCAATTACCAAACGAATCTATATTGTACGTGGGAGATACGGCAAGGTGTCCATACGGTCCACGCCCCGTACATGAAGTACAACGTTTTACTTGGCAAATGACCAATTACTTATTATCCAAGCAAATTAAAATGTTAATTATTGCTTGTAATACCGCTACAGCGGTTACCTTACACGAAATACGTTCCCGATTAACGATTCCAGTCATTGGTGTCATTCATCCCGGAGCGAGAACGGCTCTTAAAACAACGAAAAATGGTCATATAGGCGTCATCGGGACGGTAGGGACCATTCGGAGTAAGGCGTACGTACATGCGTTAAAAGAAATAAACAGAAATGTAAAAATCGTTTCGCTTCCTTGTCCAAAATTTGTTCCGCTAGTCGAAAGCGGTGAATATCAAGGTTCGATAGCTAAGAAAATTGTTGCAGAAACGTTAATGCCTTTAAAAGGAAGCTCCATTGATACGTTAATTTTAGGGTGTACTCACTACCCTTTACTGGGCCCATTAATCTCAAATTATATGGGACCGAACGTTAGTGTGATTAGCTCAGGGGAAGAAACCGCACGTGAAGCAAGTACGATTTTATCGTACCATGGCATGTTGAACGAAAGTGATGAACCACCAACGTACCAATTTTTTACCACAGGGTCAGCCCCTTTGTTTGCAAAGATTGCTACTGATTGGTTACACATTAACAATATTGATGTTACGACCATTCATTTAGGAAAGGATATCCGATCCTAAATGGATGGTTTTTTGTTTTTATCGTAATTGTCTTTTTTCGGTCTAATTTAATAAAAGGCTCGTATACATGTAGTACAAACAGTCTTAGGAGGGATGAGTATGTCCAAACAAGTGTCAACAATCATCCTAGTGCTTCTATTTTCATTAGTGGCATCAGGTTGTGGATTGTTCGGGGACCAAGAAAGTTTAGATCCACCACAGGACGTTTCCTATCTGGAAGAAGTCGATGAATTAGAATCATTAGATGAAGAAAGCAAAGCAAACGAAACAACCGAAGAAGAAACGTCGGCTACCGAAACGGTAATGACTGAACTATATTTGATTAATGAAGAAGGATTAGTCGTAGCTCAGACGCTTCCGTTACCCAAAACAGAAGGAGTGGCCGCCCAAGCGCTCGAATATTTAGTCGATGATGGACCTGTCATGAATATTTTACCAAATGGATTCCGTCCAGTATTACCTGCAGGGACTGAAATGAGTGTCGACGTTAAAGATGGAGTAGCAATTGTTGATTTTTCAAAAGAATTTCTGAACTATCATCCAGACGATGAAAAGCGAATTTTGCAGGCGATTACATGGACGTTAACCCAGTTTGATTCCATTGATAAAATTGAACTTCGGGTGAATGGCCAACCATTATCGGAAATGCCAGTGAATGGAACACCGATTTCTGAAGAAGGATTGAGCCGAAAAGACGGGATCAATTTAGATATTTCCGGTATTGTTGATATTACGAATACCAATCCGATTACTGTTTATTACCTTGCCCAAAATGGGGATCAATTCTATTATGTTCCTGTGACGAAACGAGTGGAGAGTGGAAAAGGTCACCTTGTAGAAGCAGTTGTTAAAGAACTAGTGAATGGGCCGCCGTTAACGACGAATTTGGTGACAATGTTTTTGCCTGATGTAAAGTTGGTGGAACAACCACAAATTCAAGATGGCACAGTAACGTTAAACTTCAATGAAGCGTTATTTGGTGGATTTGGTGAGCAAATCGTTTCTGAGCAATTACTCCATTCTCTTGTTCTTTCATTAACAGAAATCGAAGGAATTGAAAGTGTTGTTGTCACGGTGAATGGACAAGGGGATTTACTGACGGAAACAGGTAAATCGCTATCCGAACCTGTCAGCCGACCAGACACGGTCAATACCATTGGTCTTTAATTGATGATGACCTTAAAAAACGGGGACTTTTTCGAGTAAACTTTTGAAAAAGCGCTTAAGAAATTCATTTTTTTGATATACTATAATAGGGTGAAAAGAGGTTGGCCAATAGCCACCTCTTATTTCTTGTTAAATGAAGGAGGATTTTGTTCGTGCGTGTTGATGGTAGACAAACATTGGAATTACGACCGATACATATACAAGCCGATTTTTTAAAACATCCAGAAGGAAGTGTACTTATTACGGTTGGAGATACAAAAGTGATTTGTACAGCGAGTATTGATGACCGAGTGCCACCATTTATGCGTGGGGAAGGAAAAGGCTGGATTACGGCTGAATATTCCATGTTACCAAGAGCAACAGAGCAACGAAATGTTCGGGAATCTTCCAAAGGAAAAGTGTCCGGACGGACGATGGAGATTCAGCGCCTTATTGGTCGAGCGTTACGGGCGGTAGTTGATTTAGAAGCGATTGGTGAACGGACAGTTTGGATTGATTGTGATGTCATCCAAGCAGATGGCGGAACAAGAACGGCTTCGATTACAGGAGCATTCGTAGCCATGACGATGGCTCTTCATAAGCTACAAGAAGAAAAAGAATTAGAGAAATTTCCGATTAAGGACTATTTAGCCGCTACTAGTGTAGGGGTGTTAAAGGAATTAGGAGTCGTTTTAGACTTAAATTACGAAGAAGATAGTCAAGCAGAAGTAGATATGAATATCATAATGACGGGTTCAGGCGAATTTGTTGAATTACAAGGTACAGGCGAAGAAGCTACGTTTACGTTTGCTCAACTACAGCAAATGTTAGACGCCGCTCAACAAGGGATTAGCCAACTAATTCAAATTCAAAAAGAGACATTAGGAGACATTGCGGTAAAAATTGAGGAGAACAAAGCTAAGGAAGTGGAATAATCGTGGAAAAAGTCATTATTGCCACAGCCAATCGGGGGAAGGCCAAAGAATTTGAACAAATGTTCCAAGCGTATGGAATCGATATACTTACTTTATTAGATTTAGAAGAACCGATTGATATTCAGGAAACAGGGACGACGTTTGAAGAAAATGCGCTCATAAAAGCGAGGGAAGTAGCCACTCGCTTAAACATGCCGGTCATTGCGGATGATTCTGGACTTGAAGTGGATGCGTTGGACGGAAGACCTGGTGTTTACTCCGCAAGATATGCTGGAGAACAAAAAGACGATCAAGCAAACATTGAAAAAGTACTAAGGGAACTAAAAGGTGTGCCGTTTGAACAGCGGACCGCTCGCTTTCGTTGTGCACTAGCCGTAGTTTTTCCTTCAGGAGAAGAATTAACCGTCCATGGCACTTGTGAAGGATATATTACGGAGCAACCTAAGGGTACAAACGGCTTCGGCTATGATCCAATTTTTTATGTACCTGAAAAACAATGTACTATGGCCGAACTTCCATCAGAAATAAAAAATAAAATAAGCCATCGTGCGCATGCGTTACAGCAATTTAAAAAGCGAATGGACAAATGGTTTGGGGGAAAAGGCGAATGAAGGTTATTGTCGTCAGTGATAGTCACGGCTCAACAGAAACATTAACCGAAATTGCCGAACGGTATCAAAACGAAGTGGACGTCATGTTCCACTGTGGGGATTCTGAACTTTCAAAGGAGCATCCAGCGATTTCCCCATTCATTACAGTGAGAGGAAATTGTGATTTCGAAACAAGCTTTCCGAATGAGTTGATACATTCTATTAACGGGTGTAAATTTTTAGTAACTCATGGTCATCTTTATCAAATAAAGACGACGTTAATGAAGCTTTATTATCAAGCACAAGAACAAGGAGCTCACATTGTCTTATTTGGTCATTCGCATCAGTTAGGGGTTGAAAAAATTGGAAATCACATCTTTTTAAACCCTGGGAGCATTCTTCTTCCGAGAGGTCGAAAAGAAAGAACGTATGCGTTGATCGAAGGTGATCAAAACACGTTAACCATTCGCTTTTTCACCGATGATCACGAAGAACTAGGTGAGCTAAAAAGAAAATTTTCTTTAACATAAAGGAGGGAGCAGCTTCCCTCCTAAAATGATAAAAAATATATTGACGTTATGAAACAGAATTCATATAATAAATAATGTCTTGAACAATAAAAACTGTGTCCCAGTAGCTCAGCTGGATAGAGCAACGGCCTTCTAAGCCGTCGGTCGGGAGTTCGAATCTCTCCTGGGACGCCAGTTTAAAAAGCGCTATGTGACCAGTAAATCATTGCTGATTTACGGTGACGTAGCGCTTTTTATTTTGATTCCAATCGGTTAGTGAAATTTGAGAAAAATTAGAAAATACCAATTGATTTTTCAGAATAATTTGACTAAAATAAAAATATCGTTTATGTGAAATCGGTTTCATAGATAAGGAGAAATCGTGATCAGTTTTTCTCCTTTATATATGAAATCGATCTTACAAAAAACAATTGGGGGGATTGATGTGAGAAAATTTTTACCATTACTCGTCGTTTTTCTTCTCATGTTAGGTGCATGTAGTTCAACAACAAATCAACCAGATGAACAAACTTCACCGTCGAACACGAACGAAAATGAAGAAACAACTCAAAACGAGACAAATGAACAAGAAAAAGTAACGATTGTCTATGCACGTGGAAAAGATGCGACAAAAGCGACAGAAAAAATTATTGAAGCGTTTGAACAGAAGTTTCCTCATATTGAGGTTGAATTCCGAGAAATGCCTTCAGATACCGGTGCACAGCATGATGCTTATGTAACGATGTTAAATGCCCAATCAGACGAAATTGATGTGATGGATTTAGATGTAATTTGGCCAGCTGAATTTGCCCAAGCTGGTTATGTTCAACCACTTGACGTGTTTATTCAACGGGACGGAATTGACTTAAGCGAATATAACCAAGGGGCTTTAAGCGCAGCGAACTTTAATGGAAAACAATGGGCGATGCCTAAATTTATCGATGCGGGTCTATTATTCTATCGAAAAGACATTATTTCTGAAGATGAAGTGCCTAAAACATGGGATGAACTCATTGAAGCGGCGAAAAAATATCAAGGAGCAGAAGGAACGAAATTCGGTTACTTACTTCAAGCGAAACAATATGAAGGGTTAGTATGTAACGCTGTTGAATTCATCGCCTCTTATGGTGGTCAAATTATTAACGAAAAAGGTGAGGTAGTCGTCAATAGTCCAGAAACGATTAAAGGTCTTCAAAAATTAGTTGAAATTGCTAATTCTTCGTTTGTGCCTGATAATATTACAACTTTTACGGAGCCTGAATCACATACTGCGTTTATTGAAGGACAATCTCCGTTTATCCGTAACTGGCCATATCAATATGCTTTAGCAAACGATCCAGAACAATCAAAAATTGTAGATAAAGTTGGCGTAGCTCCCCTTCCTGCAGGAGACGCAGGATCAGCAGCGGCTCTTGGTGGATGGATGACCGCCATTAGCAAATTTTCCAAACATAAAGAAGAAGCTTGGGAATTTGTAAAATTCATGACTGGTCCTGAAGGTCAAAAAATTTCTGCTATCTACGGTGGATTAGCACCAACACTACCTAAACTATTCGAAGACGAAGAAATTTTAGAAGCGAATCCATTCTTTGCTAATGAGGGATTTGTTCAAGGGTTAAACGCAGCTGTTTCTCGTCCGGTGGCACCAAACTATCCGGAAATCTCTGATATTATTCAACGTCACGTTTCCATGGCGATTGCCGGACAAGAAACGGTGGAAGAAGCCGTACAAAATATGGAGAAAGAGATGAAAGAAAAATTGGAACTATAATCCGTTCCTCTTTATAGTCGCCAATTCCTTAGAAACATCCAATAGCATCAGGCTATTGGATGTTTCCACTAATGAAAGGAATGATCTAGGTGGTAAATAGTAAACGCTCCGAAAAGATATTTGCTTATTTACTTGTTGCTCCTTCTTTGTTACTCATCTTTCTGATCGCCATATGGCCTGTTATTCAATCGTTTTACTTTAGTCTTTTTGATCTCCGATTAAACGATCCAACGAAATCAAGCATTCATTGGAATCATTCACTTGATCTCGAACAATATTTATCAAGTTACCCCTTTTTAATTTCGGCTCTTGACAATGAAATTAAGCAAGCAAGTGGTGAAACAAAATCATTACTTAAAGATGTACAACAACACTTACAAGAAGTGGATCAAAAGATTCAAGAAGATCAAAAAGCAAAGGAAATGTATGACCGGGCGTATGATAAGGTGTTTAATTTGGAACCTGTACCAGAGGAAGAGCGGTTTATAACAATAGAAAAAGAGGTAGCCATAGAATTTGATCAAGCGGTTCAACAAATACAGGAAAAGCTTCTCCCATTGGAGGGAAAAGAAATACTTCTTCAAGAAAAGCGGGTCATAGGATTAGCAACCTCTCTTCAAAATGTCGTAGTGAAACCAAATTTTATTGGACTCAAACATTATAAAGATAATTTTCAAGACACTCGAATGTGGAAGGCTATTGGGGTCACAACGGTATTTACGGTGATATCGGTGGCAGTTGAGTTAGTCCTTGGACTAGGAATCGCATTGCTTATTAATAAAGCATTTTTTGGAAGAGGACTAGTTCGCGCGAGTATTTTAATTCCATGGGCGATTCCTACGGCTGTTTCCGCTTTAATGTGGCGTTTTTTATATGATGGTCAAAATGGAATTGTAGCCAAATACTTTGAGGAAATCGGCCTTGTGGAGCGAATGAGTGAGTTGTTAACAACAGGACTAGGAGCGATGTTTGCGGTCATTTTTGCCGACGTTTGGAAGACAACTCCGTATATGGCGTTATTATTGTTAGCAGGACTACAAACGATACCAAATTCGCTTTATGAAGCGGCATCTATTGATGGGGCAAGTAAGTGGAAGCAGTTTGTCCATATTACGTTACCATTACTTAAACCTAGTATTCTCGTTGCCTTATTGTTCCGTACACTCGATGCGTTTCGAGTATTTGACTTGATTTATGTGTTAACAGGTGGCGGTCCCGCTAACTCAACCGAGACAATCACCATATTGGCGTATAAAGTGATGTTCTCGCAAACGAATTTTGGAGAAGGTTCTGCTTTATCAGTCGTTGTCTTTATTTGTGTCGCTATCATTTCTATTATTTATATTAAATTGTTAGGTGCTGACTTAGTGAGTGACACTGGCAAAAAATAAGAGGTGAAGTCAGGTGAAGAAAAAGGTTGGTCCCTTATTTTATTTTTTTCTCATAGCCTTTGTCTTTTTCGTTATGTTTCCGTTTTTATGGATGTTGCTAAGCTCGGTTAAACCTTTAACAGAACTATTTGGCGAAAAAGCTTTTAAATGGTTTACAGCACACCCAACACTTAAAAACTATCATTCTGTCTTTTTTGATTATCCGTTTATGAAGTATATGTGGAATAGCTTCGTCGTCTCTTCCATCACTACCGTTTATACAGTATTTGTCGCTTCCTTTGCCGCATACGCAATTGCGAGATTACATTTTAAAGGAAAATCAATCATTTTAGGAATTGTACTGTCGGTCTCGATGTTTCCACAAATCGCCACGATTTCTCCTATTTATATGTTTCTTAAAAATATGGGGTTAACGAATAGCTATTTAGGATTAATAATCCCGTATACAACCTTTGCGTTACCGTTATCCATTTGGTTGTTAGTAACGTTTTTTAGAAAAATTCCGAATGATTTAGAAGAAGCAGCGAAAATCGATGGTGCTTCCATGTTCCAAACGTATTGGCGGGTGATTTTACCACTAGCTATACCAGGAGTATTTACGACGGCCATCCTTGTATTTATAGCTGCTTGGAATGAGTTTCTTTTTGCTTTAACGATTAATACGGCGGATGATTATAAAACCGTTCCTGTTGGTATTGCGATGTTCCAAGGTCAGTACACCATACCGTGGGGAGAAATTGCAGCTGCAACAGTAGTAGTAACTGTACCGTTAGTCATCATGGTTCTTTTATTCCAACGTCGAATCGTTTCTGGATTAACTTCCGGTTCGGTAAAAGAATAATATTGTTGACTTCCCAAATGGAATCGTTAAGCAACCGTTGGTAGATCCGGAAGCATTACCAACGGTCCTTTTTCATTGGCTATGTTATATGTCGTTGTTGATTATTAACAAGTTATTCACACGGTGGCCGACTCCAGCGGGAACAAGAAGCCGCAAGACCCTGGACCGAGCGTAGCGAGGGAAGCGGCTTGCGGCTTGCCCGCGGAAAGCGTCCGCCACAAGCGTAATGTATAAATATCAACAGTATCGTTTAACAGACTTTTCATTAAATGAATAAAAAAATGAAATTATAAAATACAAGTTGACGAACGAATGATAGTTGCCTATAATAATACATGTTTCAATTGCATGAATTAATTACGTCCCAGTAGCTCAGCTGGATAGAGCAACGGCCTTCTAAGCCGTCGGTCGGGAGTTCGAATCTCTCCTGGGACGCCAGTTGAAACATGAATACTACTTATACATAAATTGATGCTTTTCCAAACGGAGAAGCATCTTTTTTTATAACGTGAACTGCATTTTGTTTTTCAAAAACGACCATGATACACTATTATTGGATTACAAGAAAAGGACGGATATATATGACGAAAGGACGCTCGAAGAACCGTTCAAACAAAATCATTCCCTTTCCAGGGTTAAAAGAGCGACTTCTTCAAATTGGGACGGAAAAGTTAGAGAACAAGGAAGTAGAGGAAGCGATTCGTCTATTAAAGCAAGCGAAGGACATCAAACCAGTTGATGATCAAATACAAATCGCGTATGTAATGGCACTTTTTGAAGGGAAATATTATGAGGAAGCTAAAGCGGAATGTAAAGATTTACTTCACCGTGGAGTGGACGACTACCTTCAAGTTGTAGAGCTTTATTTAATGATTTTAATCCAATTAAATGAATACGAAGAAGTTGCATCTACCATTCACGCTTTATTAGAAGAAGCGGACCTTTCAATGGAGCAACGGACACATTTTTTTCATCTGTTACAGTTAAGTGAAAAAGTATGGAAGAATCGTCAACCGGATACAATGGTAAAAATTGATTCATTGCTGCTTCATCAACAAGACGTCGTTGAACAAACAATGCAAATCGCCCAGTTAAAAGGTCAAAATTTAGAACCATATATCGAACAGTTAGAAAGTATGTTAAAGCAACCAGATGGGCATCCTTGGGTAAAAACGCTTATCTTACTATTATTAAAAGAACATCATTATAAAAAGGAAATGACTGTCACGAAATTTTCGAAAACAAAGCGCGTAATTCCGGTTGAACTTCCGGAATTTACCGAACAAGATTGGCTTCAACCGATTAGAATTGGTATTGAGCAACTGTATGAACATGAAAATCCTACTTTTTGTCAGGAATTATTGGCGATGCTGGAGAGGCATGGTTTTATCATGTTTCCATTTTCTTTATCACCAACCAAACCTGCTATTTGGATTGCTGCTTACGTATGGCTTGGGAATCAACTGTATGGAATCGAACTTTCAATTGAAACCATTACCGAGCAATTTCACATAAATGAATCTGAATTGAAACACGCGATTTCTTTTTTGCAACAACTAGAGGAGTGGATTGAGCCAACAAATTCACCGTCTAACTAGTTGAAAGAACGGTGTTGTATGTTATAATGAAATGGTTGTAATGTGTCTTTACAATTCATTTTCTTACAAATGACAAGGACTTGGCTTTCTTTACTTAGCAAGTCTAGTTACGTGTTTTTACACAAATACTAATTATAGATTGTTGGAGGGAAACGTGGTATGTCAGTTAAATGGGAAAAATTAGAAGAAAACCGTGGCGTTCTTACAGTTGAAGTTGACGCTGAAACGGTAAATAACGGTTTAGATCAAGCGTTCAAAAAGGTAGTTAAACAAGTTTCTATTCCGGGATTCCGTAAAGGGAAAGTTCCTCGTCCAATTTTTGAAAAACGTTTCGGAGTAGAAGCTCTATACCAAGATGCATTAGACTTCATTCTTCCAGAAGCATATGCAAAAGCAATCGAAGAAGCCGGCATTGAACCAGTTGATCGTCCAGAAATCGATGTAGAACAAATGGAAAAAGGTAAAGAGCTTATTTTCAAAGCAACTGTTACAGTAAAGCCTGAAGTTAAGCTTGGTGAGTACAAAGGGTTAGAAGTTGAAAAAATGGACACAGAAGTAACTGATGAAGATGTAGAAAACGAATTAAAAACAATCCAACAACGTTATGCAGACCTTGTTGTGAAAGAAGAAGGTACTGCTGAAAACGGCGATACAGTTGTCATTGACTTTGAAGGATTCGTTGATGGCGAAGCGTTTGAAGGCGGTAAAGCGGAAAACTATTCTCTTGAATTAGGTTCAGGTACATTTATTCCTGGATTTGAAGACCAATTAGTTGGTACAAAAGCTGGCGATGAAAAAGACGTTGAAGTAACATTCCCTGAAGAGTATCATGCGGCTGAACTTGCAGGCAAACCAGCGGTATTTAAAGTAAAAGTACATGAAGTAAAAACAAAACAACTTCCAGAATTAGATGATGAATTTGCGAAAGATGTAGATGAGGAAGTAGAAACATTAGCAGAACTGAAAGAAAAAATTAAAAATCGTTTAGTTGAAAGCAAAAAGAACGAAGCAGAACAAACACTACGTGACACACTTGTAGAAAAAGCAACAGAAAATGCAGAAATGAACGTTCCAGAAGTAATGATCGAAAACGAAATCGATCGCATGATGAACGAGTTTGAACAACGCCTGCAAATGCAAGGTATGAACTTAGAACTTTACTTCCAATTCTCTGGGCAAGATAAAGAGGCATTACGTGCACAAATGAAAGAAGATGCAGAAAAACGTGTTCGTACAAGCTTAACGCTTGAAGCGATTGCGAAAGCAGAAAACATTGAAGTAACAGATGCAGAAGTTGAAGAAGAAGTAAACAAAATGGCTGAGCTTTACAACATGTCTGCTGATAGCATTAAGAAAGCTCTTGGTAGCCTAGATGGCTTAAAAGCGGATCTACAAATTCGTAAAGCAGTTGAGTTTCTTGTAGAAAATAGCAAAACTGTTGCATAATATAAGTAACAAGATTTTTCAAACTAACGATTCAATCAATAGTTTCCTTGAACATTCTGATGATCCACAACAACAAGGCGCGAGTTTATTCGTGCCTTGTTTTATAAAATTTACATAAGTTGGACCGATGAGACATAATACATACTTAATCGTTTAATTTCCTTTTCGATATGGAAATATGATAAAATGCATTACATAAATATATCATTATGTTTGCACGTCGTGATTAGCTTCACATTACTTTGATTTTTAAGGGGTGACATTCATTGTTTAAGTTTAACGATGAAAAAGGACAATTAAAATGTTCTTTCTGTGGGAAAACACAAGACCAAGTCCGTAAGCTGGTTGCTGGACCAGGTGTATATATATGTGATGAGTGTATTGAACTTTGTACAGAAATTGTCGAGGAAGAATTAGGAACAGAAGAAGAAGTAGAGTTTAAAGATGTTCCAAAACCTCGCGAAATTCGTGAGATTTTAGATGAGTATGTAATCGGCCAAGATCAAGCGAAAAAGTCGTTAGCAGTGGCTGTTTATAACCATTACAAACGCATTAATTCCAACAGTAAAATTGATGATGTGGAATTAGCCAAAAGTAATATTTGTCTAATCGGACCAACTGGAAGTGGAAAAACGTTATTAGCTCAAACGTTAGCCCGCATTTTAAATGTACCATTCGCTATCGCAGATGCGACATCCTTAACAGAAGCTGGTTATGTTGGTGAAGACGTCGAAAATATTTTGTTAAAACTTATTCAAGCAGCTGATTATGACGTGGAAAAAGCTGAGAAAGGGATAATTTACATTGATGAAATCGACAAAATTGCCCGTAAATCTGAAAATCCATCCATTACACGTGATGTATCTGGAGAAGGGGTCCAACAAGCGTTACTTAAAATTTTAGAAGGTACGGTCGCTAGTGTTCCACCTCAAGGAGGAAGAAAGCACCCGCACCAAGAATTTATTCAAATCGATACGACGAACATATTATTTATTTGTGGTGGGGCGTTTGATGGTATTGAGCAAATTATTAAACGTCGGTTAGGGCAAAAAGTTATCGGATTTGGCTCCGATCCGAAACAAGGAGAAGTTGAAGAAAAAGAACTTCTTACAAAAGTAGTACCTGAAGACTTATTAAAATTCGGATTAATTCCTGAGTTTATCGGACGTCTTCCGGTAATTGCCAGTCTTGAACAATTAGATGAAGATGCGTTAGTTGAAATTTTAACGAAGCCGAAAAATGCCCTCGTTAAACAATATCAAAAAATGCTCGAATTAGATGGTGTAGAGTTAGAATTCGAAGAGGAGGCGCTCCGTGAGATTGCGAAAAAAGCGATTGAGCGGAAAACGGGTGCTCGTGGATTACGTTCCATTATCGAAAGTGTCATGTTAGATGTCATGTTTGAATTACCGTCCCGTGATGATATTAAAAAATGCATTATTACGAAAGAAACGATTACAGATCAGCATTCACCGAAACTTATTTTGGAAGATGGAACAGTTATTTCTGATACAGAAGAGACAAAAACAAGTGCATAAAACTTTGATATGCCCCTTTCTGTCCCATGAAGCAGAAAGGGTTTTTATTTAATTCGAATATTCCTCCCTACAAAACGTAAAAAATCGTTTATTCCTCCACAGGAAAGGAGATACTAGCAGTAATAAGAAAGATTGACAACGTGGAGGGAAAATGATGGGGTGGACAGGTATTGCTTTAATCATTCAGTTAGTTTTTGGCGTCATCATTGGGTTATACTTTTGGAATTTATTAAAAAACCAACGCATTCAAAAAGTATCCATTGATCGAGAATCGAAAAAGGAAATGGAACAATTACGAAAGATGCGGGCTATTTCCCTTACAGAACCGTTAGCTGAAAAAGTGCGACCAAAAACATTTGAAGATATTGTTGGTCAGAAAGATGGAATCAAATCATTAAAAGCAGCGCTTTGTGGACCTAACCCACAACACGTCATCATTTACGGACCACCAGGTGTAGGTAAAACAGCAGCTGCTCGCCTTGTGTTAGAAGAAGCGAAAAAAAATCCGAAATCTCCTTTTCGACCTTCGTCAGTATTTGTTGAATTGGACGCAACTACTGCTCGCTTTGATGAAAGAGGAATTGCCGACCCATTAATTGGTTCGGTGCACGACCCGATTTATCAAGGAGCTGGAGCGATGGGGCAAGCAGGAATTCCTCAACCAAAACAAGGAGCGGTAACGAACGCCCATGGTGGAGTATTATTTATTGATGAAATCGGGGAGTTACATCCAATTCAAATGAATAAGTTATTAAAAGTGCTCGAAGATCGAAAAGTGTTTTTAGAAAGCGCCTACTATAGCGAAGAGAATACACAAATACCAACGTATATTCACGATATTTTTAAAAATGGACTCCCGGCTGATTTTCGGTTGATAGGAGCGACAACTCGAACACCGAATGAAATTCCACCTGCGATTCGGTCGCGCTGTATGGAAATCTTTTTTCGAGAACTTGACCAAGAGGAAGTTCAACAAGTGGCGAAAAAAGCAGCGGATAAAGTGCAGCTGGCCATTAGTGACCACGGGTTAGCCACCATTGCTTCCTATGCACGAAACGGTCGAGAAGCGGTAAATATGGTACAAATCGCTGCAGGCATAGCAATCAATGAGGATCGAACGTTCATTAAAGACGAAGACATTGAATGGATTATTCAATCGAGCCAACTGACCCCACGAATGGAGAAAAAAGTAGCGAATAATAAAAGGGTCGGCCTTGTGAACGGCCTTGCTGTAACAGGTCCGAATAGCGGCTCACTGCTTGAGATTGAAGTAAGTGTTATTCCGTCTAAGGGAAAGGGATCAATAAATATTACCGGCATTGTGGAAGAAGAAAGTATCGGAAATGAAGGAAAATCCATTCGGAGAAAAAGCATGGCAAAGGGCTCTATCGAAAATGTATTAACGGTATTACGCTCCATCGGCGTACCTGCTGATCAATACGATATCCATGTTAATTTTCCAGGTGGTATTCCGGTCGATGGTCCTTCAGCTGGTATCGCAATGGCAACGGGGATTTATTCAGCCATTTACAACATTCCCATTAAACAAGGGTTGGCGATGACGGGAGAAATAAGCATTCATGGCTTTGTGAAACCTGTTGGAGGAATATACCAAAAGGTACGCGCAGCTAAGCGCTCTGGAGCAACAACCGTACTCATCCCTCATGAAAACATGCAAAAACTGTTACAAGAAATGAAAGATATTCACATTGTTCCAGTTATGCATATACGTGAAGTTTTTGAATGGGCGCTTGATCAGGAAGGCTCTATACCAATTGACGTACCAATCGTTTTCGAAAAGGAAGATCAAAATAAAAAATCTGTGTAGTCGATTTGGATTTCCAAATCGATTTTTCCTTTCATAAATAAAAATACACCGATTGATAATACTAACTTTTGAAGCAAAAATAGTAGACAAAAAACTTTTTTTTTGATTTAAAAAAATAGCAGGGGATTTCCGGTACACAGAATGGACAATAAATAATAAAATACGTTAGAATGAGAAGAAACTTCTAACAAAATTGGTATTCATGTCATTCAATTGTACATATGGTTGATTGTTTCATCATGGAGGTGTATACAATGAATTCAACGATAGAACGACCTATTCCCCTCCTTCCATTGCGAGGATTGCTCGTCTATCCTACGATGGTCCTGCACTTAGATGTTGGTCGTGAGCGTTCCGTTCAAGCGTTAGAGAAAGCGATGATGGATGACAACATCATTTTTTTAACCACGCAAAAGGATGTAGCTATCGACGAACCAACGGAAGATGATTTGTATCGGATGGGAACATTAACGAAAGTAAAACAAATGTTAAAGCTTCCAAACGGTACCATTCGTGTATTAGTTGAAGGAATGAAGCGAGCGGAAATTGTGGAATTTTTTGATGAAGGATCGTATTTTGCCGCCACGTTAAAAACATACGAAGATCCAGCGACAGCGGACGTCGAAGAAAAGGCGCTCATGCGGACGGTCTTAGATTATTTTGAACAATACATAAAATTGTCCAAAAAGATATCCGCTGAAACATTTGCAACTGTATCCGATATGGAAGAGCCAGGACGTCTCGCTGATATTGTGTCATCCCACTTGCCGTTAAAGTTAAAAGAAAAACAAGAAATTTTAGAGACGATTGATATTAAAGAACGGTTAAATCGTGTGATTGAAATTATTCATAATGAAAAAGAGGTGCTCCATCTAGAAAAGAAAATCAGTCAGCGTGTCAAACGAGCGATGGAGCGAACACAAAAAGAGTATTATTTGCGTGAACAAATGAAAGCGATCCAAAAAGAGCTAGGGGAAAAAGAGGGAAAGACAGGCGAAATTGCTGAACTGACTGAAAAAATCGAGCAAGCAGGCATGCCTGAGCATGTGAAAAAAACAGCAATGAAAGAGCTGGAACGTTATGAGAAAGTACCGAGCAATTCAGCTGAAAGTGCAGTTATTCGAAATTATATCGATTGGCTTTTAGCTCTTCCTTGGTCAAAAGCAACAAAAGACGACTTAAATCTGCAAAAAGCGGAACGTATTTTAAACCGAGACCATTATGGACTTGATAAAGTAAAAGAACGAGTATTGGAATATTTAGCTGTTCAACAGTTAACAAAATCGTTAAAAGGGCCGATTTTATGCTTAGCTGGTCCACCAGGGGTCGGTAAAACGAGCTTAGCCCGTTCCATTGCAGAATCGCTTGGTCGCAAGTTTGTCCGTATTTCCCTCGGGGGCGTTCGAGATGAGTCGGAAATCCGTGGGCATCGACGTACATATGTCGGCGCGATGCCAGGACGGATCATCCAAGGAATGAAAAAAGCGGGAACGATTAATCCGGTATTTTTACTCGATGAGATAGATAAAATGTCTAGCGATTTCCGAGGAGATCCATCGGCCGCTTTATTGGAAGTATTAGATCCTGAACAAAACGCCACATTTAGTGATCATTATATTGAAGAAACGTATGATTTATCTAAAGTCATGTTTATCGCAACGGCTAACGACTTATCTACGATACCAGGGCCGTTACGAGATCGCATGGAGATTATCACTATTCCTGGTTATACCGAAATAGAGAAAATTCACATTGCGAAAAATCATTTGTTACCAAAACAAATTAAAGAACATGGTTTAACAAAAGGGCAGCTACAAGTCCGAGACGAAGCGTTAAAAAATATTGTTCGTTATTACACGCGAGAAGCTGGCGTCCGTGGACTGGAGCGGCAAATTGCTACCATTTGCCGTAAAACCGCTAAAATTATTGTTAGCGGTGAAAAAAAGCGTGTCGTGGTAACTGAAAAGCAGCTAAAGCAATTGCTAGGTAAAGAAAAATTCCGTTACGGACAAGCAGAATTGACCGATCAAGTAGGTGTGGCAACAGGATTAGCTTATACCGCGTTTGGTGGAGATACGTTACAAATTGAAGTTTCCTTGACTCCAGGGAAAGGAAAGCTCGTATTGACTGGTAAATTAGGAGACGTTATGAAAGAATCTGCACAAACGGCGTTTAGTTACGTTCGTTCGAAAGCAAAAGAATGGAACATTGAAGAAGACTTCCATGAAAAATATGATATTCATATTCACGTGCCTGAAGGAGCTGTTCCAAAAGACGGTCCTTCTGCTGGTATTACGATTGCTACCGCTCTATTTTCGGCGTTAACGAATCGACCGGTAAAGAAAGATGTCGGCATGACCGGTGAAATCACTCTTCGTGGTCGCGTATTGCCGATTGGTGGGGTTAAAGAAAAAACGTTAAGTGCGCATCGAGCCGGATTAAAGACGGTTATTTTACCTCAAGAAAACGAAAAAGATATAGATGATATTCCTTCGAGTGTACGAAAAGATCTTCACTTTGTGTTAGTTTCCCATGTCGATGAAGTGCTTCAAACAGCATTAAGGGGGGAGACTGGTGAAGGTACATGATGCTCATTTAGTTATCAGTGCTGTCAAACAAGAACAATATCCTGAAGGGAATTTGCCTGAATTTGCATTAGCAGGAAGGTCAAACGTTGGAAAGTCATCCTTCATTAATAAAATGATCAATCGAAAAAATTTAGCACGTACATCTTCTAAGCCGGGGAAAACGCAAACATTAAATTTTTATAACATCAATGACCAATTGCACTTTGTCGACGTTCCTGGATATGGGTTCGCGAAAGTATCGAAAAAAGAACGTGAAGCATGGGGAAAGATGATTGAAACGTACTTAACGACACGGGAACAATTAAGAGCGGTAATTCTTATTGTGGATTTACGTCATCCACCGACAAGCGACGATTGTATGATGTACGACTTTTTAAAGCATTACGAAATCCCAACCATTGTCATTGCGACAAAAGCGGATAAAATTCCTAAAGGCAAGTGGCAAAAACATGTAAAAATAACAAAAGAGACGCTTCATTTAGATCCAGAAGACGATTTAGTCATCTTTTCGTCGGAAACTGGACAAGGAAAAGATGAAGCTTGGAAGTGTATTCTTAAATATATGAATTAATAACAGGGCCTCGTCCCTGTTATTTTTTTTGGCTCTATAATAAATGTTGGGGTTTTCATACAATTTTGGTCAAAAAAAAGACACGCAACCCCGTTATTCTTTTATACTTGAATTGT
>NZ_JBCNBW010000073.1:0-8708 GCF_050478865.1 Aeribacillus pallidus
ACTTTAAGGGGTGCAGTTCATCTTAGCGGTACGGGTTTATTTATTGTTAGTTCCGGGGAACATGAAATTCAATAATATTTCCATCGGGATCGGTGCAAAAAATTTGTTTAAATCCACTTCGACTATTTGGTTTTTCTTTTACCTCGATCCCTTGTCTTTTAAGATGATTCAATGTAGCCTCATAATCTTTCACACGAATGGCAAAGTGACCGTCTCTTGAATCTATCCCCCCATCTTTTCGTAACGTTTGGGATGTTGGGTGTACGATCAGATGCAATTGTTGGTTCTCTCCAATGGTAAACCACGCACCTGGAAAATCAAACGGTGGGCGTTTAATTTCCTTTAATCCTAGTTGATCTCTATAAAAAGTGATGGCTCGCTCTAAGTCTGTTACTACAAGGCTGACATGATGAATACCTTCAATTTTGATCACCGTCATCACTCCTAGAAATTCACTTTGACAAAAAAAGATACCTCAACAGGAGGTACATGTTATAATTGTTTCACTTTTTCTAAAACCTCTTTTGGCTCAGCTCGTTTTGTATAGTCTTCATCGACATAAGCGTAGCGAATCGTTTGATCACGGTCGATAATAAATGTTGCCGGAACTGGTAAATTCCATGACTGGTCACCATTGTATTGATCGACGTTTAATTGAAATGTTTTGTACACATCAATTAAATAATCAGGTAAAGTAAACAACAAATTGTACTTTTGGGCAACTTCGCCGCCAACATCACTTAAAACATAAAAAGAGAGTTCGTTTTTCTCTTTGGTCGTTAATGATTTGTCCGGTGATTGTGGGCTGATGGCGACCAACTCTGCTCCAGCTTGATGTAATTCTTCTAGCACTTGTTGATACGCCTGAAGTTCTAGATTACAATATGGACACCAAGCGCCTCGATAAAAGGTAAGTACGACTGGCCCTTTTTTTACTAACGATGATAACTGTACTTCCTTACCTGTCGCATCTGGAAGTGAGAAATCAGGAGCTTGCTCACCAACTTTTAGCCCTTTTCCTTTGTCCGAAGCTTTTAATTCTTCCGTCGCTTTTGCCATAATTGCTCGTACTTCATCTGGAATACGTTTACCAGCATTTTGTTTATAGTGTTCAATAGCTTCTAATAAACTGTTCATGCTCTCCTCTCCTTTCAATACGTTTAATTTTATTATAATTTCACTTTATATCCAATCAAACCAATTTGCATTAAGATAGGTAGAATTTTCATAATAAAAACCGATGGGATGGCTCCCATCGGCTTATTATTTATTAATCTTCCATCACTTTTTTCTCAAATCGATTAATATCCGAGTCCGCCCCAATGACGATTAATACATCTCCTTTTTGGATGACTTCATTTGCTTGTGGGGACACGTTAATTTGATTTCCACGCTTAATCGCTACAATATTGATTCCGTATTTGGCGCGGATATCTAATTGTAAAATGGAATGCCCAGCGAGCACGTCATTAGCTACGATTTCAACAATACTATGCTCGTCGGATAACTCTAAGTAATCAAGCACATTGTTCGAAACGATGTTATGCGCTATACGTCGGCCCATATCACGCTCGGGATGAACGACATGATCGGCACCTATTTTTCGTAACACTTTTTCATGATAATCATTTTGTGCTTTGACTGTAATATGTCTGACGCCCATTTCTTTTAGCATTAACGTCGTTAAAATACTTGATTGAATATCATCACCAATAGCGACAATGACATGGTCAAAATTACGGATTCCTAACTCTTTTAATACTTCTTCATCCGTTGTATCAGCAACCACCGCATGGGAGGCAATTTTTGAATATTCATTAACCCGATCTTCATCTTTATCAATCGCAAGTACTTCCATTCCTTGGTCGACGAGCGTACGACATATGCTTCCCCCAAAACGCCCAAGACCAATGACGACAAACTCTTTTTTCATGGTCATCCTCCATTTATTAGATGATCGAACATCATTCCTATTTTACCATAAATATTTGTTGGTTAGAAAAAAATAAAAATGCTTAACCGAAGGAAATGTTCGGTCAAGCATTTCGTAAATCCTTATTTTTTTCCTTTTACATAGTCTGCATCGAATAAAAATAGTCGCATGAGTAAATAAAGGGATGGTACAAGCAAGAGCAAGCCTGCAATAAACACGACGACTAATGCCGTTGCCATCGTTATGTTCGTCACACTGTCATGAATGGTGACGTATGGGTAAAGGATGTACGGTAAGTGAGACACTCCGTAGCCAAAGAAGGCAAAAAAGAACTGAAACATAACAAAGATAAACGCTGTTCCATATCGTTTTTGTTTATAAATAAAGTAGGAAGCGACAAAAAAGCAAAGTAGAGAAAGAGCAAACATCCACCAATACTTCAAGGCATTCGCAAAATGCTCCGGATTATGTTCACTTAAAGCAACAAACACAAGAAAGCTTGCCACAATCGTTGGCGGACTCCAAAATAAAGCAAATCGTCGAAGTAACGTTCGGGCCTCGATATCCCCTGCCCGGTCTGCATAATATGTTAGAAAAGCAGCGCTAATGAACAGGACGGATACAATCGCTAAAAAGACGACACTCCATGAATAGGGACTTGTGAACAACTCTTTTGCTAAAAATACCACTTTATCGCCTTCTTTTTGTAAAAAGCCCCCTTCAGAAATCGTTAACGCCGTCGAAAGTGATGCTGGAATTAGGAGCCCTGTCGCTCCGTATAAAAACAAATAGACCATATTTTGTTTCGAACCATAGTTTTCAAATGCGTAAAACGATCCACGAATCGCTAACAAAATTAGCGCAACGCTTCCGGGAATAAGGAGGGCCGAACCGTAATAATAAGCGGTATCTGGAAAAAACCCGACTAATCCGACAAAGAAGAAGACGAAAAAAACGTTTGTTACTTCCCAGACCGGATTTAAATACCGTTTAATCACTTGATTAATCACGTGGTCACGCTTCGTCCACTTTCCATAAAAGGCAAAGAACCCTGCTCCAAAGTCGATGGAAGCGACGATTACATATCCATAAAGAAATAGCCATAATACTGTAATCCCAATGATTTCAACAGTCATCGTTCTCCCCCCTTGTCTTATCCAGCGATGGAAAAGCGTTCTTCTAATTCCACTTCTGCCGGCTTGTTTTTAAACATTCGAATTAAGATGACACAACAGAAGATGGAAAGGATGACATATAAAATGGAGAAAGCAATAAATGTACCGCCTAATCCACCACTTGTCGTTGCCGCTTCCGATACTTTCATGTACCCTCGTAAAATCCACGGTTGCCGCCCAACTTCAGCAAAAATCCATCCAAACTCAATCGCAAGCATTGCTAACGGACCACCCGCTACAACCAACCACAAATAAAGTGGATGATGTTCGTTCCATTTTTTCACTTTTTTTAATACAAAATAAATAAGAGACACAAAAAACGTGTAAAAACCGATGACGACCATTAAATCAAACATATAATGAATCCATAATGGTGGACGTTCATCTTCCGGGAACTCATTTAACCCGGTAACAACAGTGTCAAACGAACTTCCCGCAAGAAAACTTAATGCGTTCGGAATTCTAATCGCATGTTCAATTTCGTTATTTTCATTTAATGTACCAAACAAAATTAAATCCGCATGATCTTCGGTTTCAAAATGCCATTCAGCAGCCGCTAGTTTTTCCGGTTGCACTTTAGCTAAAAATTTTGCCGAGAGGTCTCCTGCAACCGCTGTCCCTATTGAGAAAATGACGCTCATTGCGAGCGTTAATTTTAGCGCTTTTTTATGATACGCTCCTCGTTTTCCACGTAGCATGGCAAAAGCGGTAATGCTGGCTAAAATAAACGCCGATGTTAAATAGGCAGACGTTAAAACGTGAAATACTTTTGTCGGTGTAGCTGGATTAAACATCGCCGCTATCGGATCAATGTTCACCGCTTTTCCACCAATTAGTTCAAACCCTTGTGGAGTATTCATAAATGCATTTACGGTTGTAATAAAGAGAGCTGATGCTGATGAACCAATCATGACCGGAATCGTTAGTAACCAATGATGCCACTGATTTTTAAATCGATCCCATGTATATATATAAATACCTAAGAAAATCGCTTCAAAGAAAAAAGCGAATGTTTCCATAAACAATGGTAAACTAATGACTTGACCAGCCACTTGCATAAACGTCGGCCATATCATCGAAAGCTGCAAACCGATACACGTTCCAGTTACAACCCCTACTGCCACAGTAATCGTAAATCCTCGCGTCCAACGACGCGCCAATAATAGGTAATGAGGGTCCTTCTTTTTAATGCCCATCCATTCAGCAATAGAGATCATTACCGGAACCCCTACCCCAATGGTCGCAAAAATAATATGAAACGCTAACGTTAATGACGTTAACAAACGGCTTAGGATGACGTTATCGAATTCCATAACGTCTCAACCTCCTTTAGGTTCTTTAAAAACTATCCTGTTACTCTATTCTAAGACCTAAAAGGCAGCGGATGAGGTGTAGAAGATGAATATTTTGTGACATTTTTCACAAACATTTATTCGATAGGCTCTACCCTAAAATAACTGTGGATAACTTTTACTGTTATTTCATTCATCGGTGTGCCAATGGCAATTGGCATGAATGTCTGTTAAACGATACTGTTGATATGTATACATTACGCTTGTGGCGGACGCTTTCCGCGGGCAAGGTGCAAGCCGCTTCCCTCGCTACGCTCAAGTAAGGGTCTTGCGGCTTCTTGTTCCCGCTGGAGTCGCCGCCTTTCGCTTCATGTAAATAACTTGCTAAATATCAACAATGACATATAACATAGCCATTCGATAAGTTTTAAAGGACTACATCGATCATACATCAATCCTTCAATCTCAAAAGAAAAAGAGGGAAATCATCCCTCACCAAATTGAGATAAAACAAGTCGATAATATGTCCCTTGCTTTTCCATTAATTGGTCGTGAGTTCCTTGTTCGATTAACTCGCCATGGTCCAACACAAAGATTTGGTCACTTTCCCGAATGGTTGACAAGCGATGGGCAATGATGACGGCTGTTCGATTTTTCAACAATCGTTTTAACGCACGTTGAATTTGGATTTCTGTTTCGGTATCGATACTTGCTGTTGCTTCATCTAAAATAATGATTTTCGGATTAGCTAATAGAGCCCTTGCAAAAGATATTAATTGCCGTTCCCCAACAGATAAAATATTTCCCCGCTCTTCTACTTCTGTTTCATAACCGTTCGGCAATTTTTGAATAAAGGTGTCTGCTCCAATTTCTTTAGCAGCTTGAATAACTTCTTTTTCGGTCGCTTCAGGGCGTCCAAAACGAATGTTTTCCATGATGGTTCCAGAAAAAATAAACGTATCTTGCAACACGATGCTGATCTGCCTTCGTAAACTAGATAACGTGTAATTTCGAATATCTTCTCCGTCAATTCTAACCACACCGTCCGTAGGATCGTAAAATCGACTAATTAAATTCGCAATGGTCGTTTTACCAGAACCGGTATGGCCAACAAGAGCAACCGTTTGGCCTGACCGAATGTTCAAAGTAATCCCTTTTAATGCTGGTCGCTTTTGATCATACGAAAACGAGACGTTGTCGAATGCAATATGTCCTTGCATCTGCTCAATTGGTTTAGCGTCTTTTTTCTCAGATACAATTGGTTTTTCATCTAAAAATTCAAAAATTCGTTCGGAGGAAGCCATCCCCATTAACAGCTGATTGTAAACTTGCCCTAGTCTTGAGATCGGCTCCCAAAACATTCCTAAATAAAAGGCAAAAGAAACAAATTCCCCTAACGAAAGAGACCCTTTTTGAATTAAATGGGCACCAAACCAAATCAAAATAGCCGTTCCAATCGTATTTGTTATTTCAACAAGCGGGCGAAACATCGCATTTTTTCTCGTTGCCGTTCGCCAGCTATCAAAGTTTTCATAGTTAATGCCGTTGAAATACGCCATATTTTCTTTTTCTTGCGTATAGGCTTGCGTAACGCGAATTCCTTGAATACTTTCATTTAAATGAGAATTCAATTTTGACTGTTTTAATCGAACCATTTGCCATGACCGTCTAATATTGCGACGGAGCTTAGTCGAAATGAAAAACATAATCGGTAATATCACCATAACCGTAAGGGTTAATTCCGGACTTAATGTTGTTAAAATAACAACAATACCAAGTAATAAAATAAAATCCATTAATAAGTTGATAACCCCATTGGTAAATAGTTCTTGTAAGGAATTAATATCGTTCATAATTCGAACGAGAATGGATCCGGCTGAACGTTGGTCAAAAAAACGATGGGACAAGTATTGAACATGGGTAAATAAATGTTGCCGCAAATCGTAAATGACACTTTGCCCAAGCTGATTCATCCAGCGAATTCG
The DNA here is from genome assembly GCF_050478865.1 of Aeribacillus pallidus. Taxonomy (NCBI): domain Bacteria; kingdom Bacillati; phylum Bacillota; class Bacilli; order Caryophanales; family Bacillaceae; genus Aeribacillus; species Aeribacillus pallidus. Next base: position 6,386 of record NZ_JBCNBW010000073.1, read on the forward strand.
AAAAAAGTTGGCAATGTAAGAAAGAAAGTACAAGCCAAAAATAAGAATAATGAAGCGTACAAATAAATCCATGTCTTTATTTCGGATCGCTCCATCTAATGTGTATACCCCAATGATAATCGGGATGGCTAATCGAATCACCGTATTGATGATCACTGTGATAAAAGACAATGGTAGTAAATTTTTCGTATAAGGTTTCATATAAGACAACAAACGCCACATTTGATTCCAGTTAAACGGTTTATCAATCACTTGGTCCGTTGAATATCGAAACCGTTGTAATATTTGTTCATTCACCTTTGTATTCCCCAATCACGTCACCTCTTTCGTTAATTCGCATGCACATAATGGTGTTGGTCTTGATACTGAATTTCAAATATGCGTTGATAAATTCCACCGTTTTGCTTGAGCGTGTCGTGAACGCCTCGTTCAACGATACGTCCTTCATCTAATACGAGAATCTCGTCGGCATGTTGTACAGATGAAATACGATGTGCAACGATGAAGGTTGTTCTTCCTTTCATCACTTCTTGTAACGCTTGTTGTATTTTCTTTTCAGTCGTCATATCCACCGCACTTGTCGCATCATCTAAGATGAGGATGCTAGGGTCCGTACACAACGCTCTAGCGATGGCAATGCGCTGCTTTTGCCCGCCGGATAATCCAAGCCCACGTTCCCCTAACAACGTATCATAGCCATCAGGAAGTTCCATAATAAAATCGTGAGCTTGGGCACGTTTCGCCGCATCGATAATCTCATCCATGGTGGCTTCTGGACGTCCATAGGCAATGTTCGCTTTGATGGAAGAAGAGAATAAAAACGTTTCTTGCAAAACAATTCCTATGTGTTTTCGTAATGATTGCAGTTGATATTCATGGATTGGACGGTCATCGATGAAAATCGCCCCTTTTTCTGGTTCATAAAAGCGCAATAGAAGTTGGATAATGCTTGATTTTCCTGAACCTGTTGCACCAATTAATCCGATGATTTTTCCAGGATACGCTGTAAAAGAAACGTTTTGTAACGATGGTTCAGACGCATTTGGATACGTAAAGGTTACGTGATCAAATTTTACATCTCCTTTTATATGGGCTACATCTACCGCATCCGCTTGATCTTTGATATCTTCGTTCTCCTCTAAAATTTCAAGTAGCCGCTCACCTGACGCTTTCGCTTGAGAAAACAAATTAATCGTAAACCCTAAATTCATAATCGGCCAAATGATGTACCAAACTAAGCTGTAAAATGCAACAAGCTCCCCTGGCTTCAGTTGATTGTTTATCACTAAATATCCTCCATATCCAAGCAAGATGACAACGCTCATATTCCCAATAAACTCCATAAGAGGGAAATATTTGGCCCAAACAGAAGCGGTATGCAAATAGTTTTCTTTATACTTTCCATTGGAGGAATTAAACTTTTCGATTTGGAATCCTTCTCGTGATAACGATTTGACAGTTTGAATACCACTAATATTTTCTTGCACGTTCGTATTCAGTCGACCAAATGCTTTCCGCACGCCACGGAATGCAGGATGAACAGACCGATCAAACTTATATACAGCGACCGCCAGAAAAGGTAGAGTGATAAATGTAACAAACGTCAGCGAAACTGAATAGTATAGCATAACAATAAAACTCGCGGTTACTAATAAAACAAGACGTAACAACTCCGTAATGCCAAAGGAAAGAAAAAAACGGAAACCTTCTACGTCCGCAGTTAAGCGAGACATTAAGTCCCCGGTTTTCGCTCGGTCATAATATCGGAAAGGCAAATATTGCAGTTTCTCATACAACCCATTGCGTAATTCATAAACAGAACGAATCCCAAACAAGTCTCCGAAATATTGTTGGATAAAAGACGATATCCCTTTAATGACCATAAATCCGACAAGTCCCAGGGATAAATAAGGAATCCATTCGTACATGCCGTTCAACACCGCTTCGTCAATCGTTAACTGTAAAATCATCGGATAGACAACGGTAATGGAAGTGACTAAAAGTAAAAATAAAAGGGAAACGAAAAAATACTTTTTGTAAGGCCAATAATATGGTTTTAACTTCCTAAACGTTTCCATAAATCCCAACTCCTATCATATTAGTCGTATAAACTAATATATCGGGTTTCTAAATAATTTTCCACTTATTTTTAAAAAATTCTTAAAAATCCATCAATAGTTGGAAGAAACTCCTTATAAAGATGGAGTTAACACAATTGCCTCAACTGATTTAGACAAACAAACGATTTTTTGGCTCTCTGTCAATTGTGGTGGTGCAAATATTTCCAATACTCTCTCTTTGGAAGGAATGTAGGTTAACCTAC